>JAXHSZ010000298.1:0-7138 GCA_034190725.1 Thermodesulfobacteriota bacterium | reverse complement strand
AACGTTTCGAATCGAACTCACTGAAGGGGTGGCTTCACTTTCGTCCACTTCGAATCGTTTTTTACTCCATATTCAGCAACCTACAACCTCTCGTTACAAAAAGAATCGCTCAATTTAGGTTACACTTTAAAGCTTGTCAAAATCTCATCAACCAGATCTTGTTTCAAATTAAAGGAGTTGGACGGGTCTTTCAGCTGCAAAATCAGTTCTTCCTTGTCCCTGTCTGTTCTTCCTGAAGAGCTTCTGCCATCCATCTTGATACCAAAGGTAACTATCATCTCTAAAATCTTTGTTTCAATTTCCCCCACCAAACCAATTATTTTTTGTATCTTTTGCCCTGTTATGTCCTGAAAAGAGAGACTCGTCAGTATTTCAATGAGATTGCTTTGATTCTCGGAATTAACCAATTTCATTATACCTCCAATCTCATCTAATCTGTTATTTTTATGAGTAATCTCTGCTTCCAACATTTGCAGGCTCTCTATCTGGGCTGAGAGTATCTCCTGATTATCCAATATCCTCTCAATGAGGGTCAGGATATTATGAGTAGCCCTTTCCGTACTTTCAGTCACATCAAAAAGCTGGCTCGATGCCTGTGGAATCTTCACTGAAGCATCCCTGAGAGGGATATCCACTTGTTGAAGGTTTCTCCTTGTCTGATCGATATATTCTGCCAAACGACCCAATTCGCCATACAACTTTATATTCAACTCCCTGTAAAAGTCACCTTCTGTCATTGCTCTGGCAACATCTACCATCTCTTTGATCAATGACTCATCAACTCTGGTTTCTGATACTGTCTCCCCTCCCTTTTCTCTACCCACTTCTTTACTCCTTCCTCAGCAAATACTCATTTACGTCGGATTTTCTAATTCAAGTCTATAAAGAAATAACTCCCATATCTGTACAACATATCCTCAGGACATCGTTGCCTATTCTCAAGTACAAAACTCTCGAAATAGATTGGACTATGACACCGGCTTTGCGTTTTCGAATCAAATGGTCTGACCTTAATGTGTGAACTCATATACAACAGTTATTCCTTAACAGGCCTCAATTACACTGAATTGACAGTCCAATACTCATTTTGGTGCAATTGTGGATGAATCAAAGGACAAGTGGGACTACTCGCCGAAGACCTTGGATATCTTCTCTTTCAAGGTCTCTGCGGTAAAGGGTTTGACAACATAATTATTCACTCCTGCTTTAACCGCTTCAATCACCTTGTCTTTTTCAGACTCTGCCGTAACCATTAAGAAGGGAATATCTTTCAGTTTCTCATCCGCTCTCACCGACTTTAACAGCTCCAACCCTGTCATCTTAGGCATATTCCAATCAGAAACCACAAAGTCTATTTTTTCATCTTGTAACTTCTGTAATGCAGTTGTGCCGTCATCAGCCTCCACAATGTTTGAGTAGCCCAACTGACGGAGTAGATTTTTATTGATCCTCCTCATGGTGGAAAAATCATCAACAACTAGAATCTTAATGTTTTGATCAGGCATATTCTATCCCTCCTATCTTTTTTCTTATAGGTTTTATATATTAAATTATTCCATGCCATCGGTCTGGCTTCTCGATTGTGTATGAAAATATTTGATCTTATCGGATTCTTCCCTCCAGCCTTGAAAATTTACCATCTAAAACCTACAGTAAGTGCTCATTAGTAAATGAAATATTTGCAGGGTCAATGAAGCCCGAGACTTTAATGGCAGGGACATACTCCATACTTCTGGGGTTAAAATCTGGATCTATTGCAGAAATTTCGGAAAACAGCCATTTTTGGATGGGCACTGATTAAACCTGAAAATGGTTTGTATTCTACTCAGCACAGGTATTTTGACCAACAAATCCTGTCCGAAACAAATTCCTTTCTCTCTCAATCTCTCATTACTCTCTTTAATTTCCCTCTCAAATAAATCATGGCTTCAGTACGAATCTGAGAAACTCTTGACTCCGTAATCCCTAAAACCTTGCCGATCTCCTTCATTGTAAGTTCCTCATAATAGTAAAGAGTGATTACCAGACGCTGTTTCTCCGGCAAAAGATTGATCGCTTCGCCAACGATTTCTTCTATTTCCTTTATTCTTAAGTGAAGAGAAGGGTCATCAACATGATCACTGGCGAAAAAATCTAAAACATCATCTGCTCCTTTTCTGTCAGGTGTATAACCCAGATCCTCTAGGCTGATCAGGCTCACTCCATTTGCCTGATGCACAATTTTATGAAATTCATCAACATCTACACCGAGCATTTCCGCCACTTCTTCTTCTGTTACTGACCGACCCAATCTCTGCTCAAGGGTTTCGTATGCCTCCTCCAATTGATGGATCTTTTTACGAAGCGACCTGGGAAACCAATCCAAAGATCGAAGTTCATCAAGCATTGCACCTCTCACCCGAAATTCTGCATATGTCCGAAACTTTACACCTCTATTGGAATCAAATTTCTCTATGGCATCAATGAGACCAATTGTGCCGGCATTGACGAGGTCATCGATCTCTATATGTGGAGGAAGCCTGACGGCCATGCGTTGTGCAACATATTTAATTAAAGGGGCATATTCCAAAATCAATTCATCTCTCAAAGAGGGATCGATCTCTCGTGATCCACTTTCCCATTCTTTTAATAAAGCCCCTTTCATCTCGGCTCCTTTCAAGATAACTTATTGTATGATATGCAAAAATATTCACACCAAAGAGTATCAACCAGTAATATGATACATTTCATAGTTTAAAATCCTGAGCATGAAATTCTAAAAGCCTGTAATAGTGTAACTTATTGTAAAACAGGTGTATTCACACCATTCAAATTGTAATCTGTGTAAAATTCATTTCTCATGTGGTTAACTGAACAGACAGCCCGCAACACAAGCAATCACCCAGAATACAAAAGTTAGCTCTATGGATCTTAATAAGGCTGTCCCGGGTACTATACCCAAAGCCATTTGGCTGATAGCCGTTACCAGCAAAACCATAAGAGAAACACCCAGGATTAATTTCTTTGCAAATGCACTCATCGTTCCAATACCCTGATTTTATCTTTTTTTAGTCCTCTTGAAGGAGATGTGTCCAAAAAAATTGGATATTACCCTTAGAGGTTACAGGCGCCGGGAGTTCACATATCTTCCTTGCTAAAGCGTTAAAGCATTTGTTTGCCTGAGAATGAGGATATGCTTCCCCCAAAACCTTTTGTTGTCTGATTGCCCTGGGAATATTTTCATCAAGTAATACGTATCCCAGATAGTCTATGGATATATCCAAAAATCGTTCGGCCACTGTACTGAGATTCTTAAAAACAGATATGGCCTCTTTGGCACTTGAAACACAATTTACCACCAGGTTAAACCGTTTTTCTGAGTATTGTTTAGAAAGAATCTTCATTACAGCATAAGCATCCGTCATGGCAGTAGGTTCCGGAGAGACGACAACGACAATCTCCTGAGCTGCAACATTAAAGTACATCACATTAGAGGAGATCCCGGCTGCTGTATCTATGAGTAAAACATCGATCCCACTATCGAGAACGGCCAACTCTGTCAGAAGACGAAGTTTCTGTTCCTTTGTTAATTCCGTGAGTTTGGGTATGCCGGAACTGGCCGGTAGGATATCCATCATTCCTGGTCCTTTGACAATTATTTCTGAGATGTCTTTCTCCCCGGTAAGCACATGGTATAGATTGAATTCCGGAGTAAGACCCAATAAAACATCCAGGTTTCCAAGTCCTAAATCAGCATCTAAGACCATTACGGATTTTCCCATCTGAGTTAAAGCGAAAGCCATGTTGGCAACGATGTTGGTCTTCCCCACTCCCCCCTTTCCGCTGGTTATAGCTATTATTCGGGAGGTTTTTTTCTTTTCAGAAGTATCTATCCCAGAAAGTTCCTCAGGTGTATGGACAGGAGTCTTTGTTATCCTTCTCAGAGTGCTTGCTTGATCCATTACAGGATGCCTCCATTTTCATTGGTTGTTCGATGGATCAATGTTTGGCATAATCTAATCTCTTGACTGCCAAGTTGCCGAGATCTCAACAAACAGGCTTTATTTTAAAATGAGATCCAATATCCTCCAGTGAGTCGCCACTTCAATGTCCTCAGGAACTCTTTGACCAGTAGTAAAATAAGATAACTGGATACCGGAGCGCACGGCTTGGTTTATTATTGATCCAAAGCATAAACTTTCATCGAGTTTGGTAAATAGAAGTCTATGAATAGGTATTATATTATATCCGCTGCATATATCATCTATGTCCTCATCTTTTGTAGTTGCGCTGAGGACCAAATGGGTCTCTATGGGAATTGTGGTATCGAATAAGGAAGAGAGTTCTGATATTTGGGATTGGCTTCTGTGGTTTCTTCCCGCAGTATCAATCAGGATTAAGTCCTTGTCTTGATGAAGTTGAAGCACCCTCTGAATCTCACTTCCATGGAGAAGTACTTCCACGGGGATACCTATAATCCTTGCATATGTTCTCAGTTGCTCTATAGCTGCTATCCGGTATGTATCCAAAGTGATCAGTGCCGTCCTTTTCTTGGCCTCCAAGGCCTGTTTGGCAGCTATTTTGGCAATAGTCGTAGTCTTTCCAACTCCAGTTGGGCCAACAAAAGCAACAACTTTTTGCCTCCCATCTTCAACCTGCAATGGGCCGGATACCATAACGATTCTTTCTAAAATCTCTGAAAGGCATTCCTTCACTCTCCCATCCCTCTTCACATCATTCTGGGAAAGAGTCTCTTTCACTTCTCTTATGATCTCGGAGGCAAGTTCACTGACAACTCCATTCTGCACCATGTTCCTGTAAAGATACAAGAGACCCTCAGGGAGATCATAGACATCCTGAGGCAGACTATTCCGAATGAGAGACCTCAACATGCCCTTCATTTCTTGTATATCATCATTCAATGGATTGAACAGGATGTTCTTCTCGAAATTATCCTTTCTCTTTTCAGTTCCGTTCACCTGATTATGAGATGCATACTCTCGATCAGTGGCTGCGGTCACCTCTACAACCTGTCTTCCCAAGATCCCAAATGCTCCACCCGCCTTCCTGATTCTCCTTGTAGAAAGGATAACCGCATCCGAACCAAGCTGGCGTTTCACCAATTCCAGAGCCTCTGACATGTCTGTGGCTTCGAATTTCTTAACCTGCATAAGGGAGCCCCACAACTCCTACTGAATGAATTTTTACACCATCGGCAATCTCATTAGGAGATAAAACCGCTAGTTTTGGGATGAACTTCTCTGTGAGCCTCTTGAAATGACTTCTGATCAAAGGAGAACACATAATGACTGGTTGATAACTCACCGGAAAGGAATCCTCCAGAGTCTGATTCAATTGAGTTAAGAGATTCTGGGCCAGATTCGGTTCTATGGCAAGGTACGACCCCTGTTCAGTATGTTGAATTGAGTTGGTTATGATCTCTTCAGCTTTCGGATCAAGGGTTATCAATTCTATTTCTCCATCGGCTGCTTGATACTGCTTCGTAATCGTTCTTGAGAGTGACTGTCTCACATATTCTGTAAGGACGTTCGGGTCTTTTGTCATGGGAGCGTAGTCAGCCAGAGTCTCAAGTATTGTAAGGAGATCCTTAATGGGAATCTGTTCTTTCAGAAGATTCTTCAAGACGGACTGAACACCGCCCAGAGAAAGCAGGTTGGGGATCAATTCTTCAATGACTTTCGGAGACTGTTTAGAGAAGTTGTCCAAGAGGGCCTGGACCTCCTGTCGGCCCAACAGCTCATGGCAATGTAATTTAATGATCTCACTCAAATGGGTAGCCAATACAGTAGAAACATCAACCACTGTATATCCTGCAAATTGGGCCTTTTCTTTCTCGTTCTCCTTTATCCAGAATGCAGGCAAGCCAAAAGCGGGTTCTTTTGTAGCTATCCCTTCGATAGCCATCTCGGCAGTACCCGGGTTCATGGCCAGGAAGTACCCCATCATCAATTCACCTTTTGCCAGCTCATTTCCTTTGAGCAGTATGGAATATTCTCCAGGTTTGAGTTGAAGATTATCCTTTACATGTATTGGAGGAACGATTATTCCCATATCTAAAGCGAATTGTCGTCGGATGGACTTGATCCTCTCCAAAAGTTCTCCATCTTGATCCACATCGACCAATGGGATCAGTCCATACCCCACCTCCAATTCCAAAATATCCATAGCAAGCAAAGACTCTACTCTCTCCGGTGTACGAACCTTTGCTTGCTCGTCCAACTTCTTCTTTTCGTCCTCTATCTCCATCTTCCTTGTCCTCATAGTTGAAAAGCTGATGGCCCCGACCACACATGCCAGAATGAAGAAGGGTATCTTAGGCAACCCGGGCACCAACGCAAAGAGAAAAAGTATTATAGCAGCAACACTCGTGGCCCGCGGATGAACGAGTATCTGGTTGATCATCTCTTTACCCATGTTCGCATCCGATGCCGCATGAGTGACTATTATTCCTGCAGCGGTGGAAACAATCAGCGCAGGGATTTGAGTGACGAGTCCGTCACCTACCGTCAGTATGGTATACGTCTGTGCTGCAGTAAAAAAAGACATGCCCTGTTGAAAAACACCTATAATAAGACCTCCAATAATGTTGATCACAGTGATCAATATTCCGGCAATGGCATCACCACGAACGAATTTGCTTGCTCCGTCCATGGCTCCGTAGAAATCCGCCTCCTGGGAGATCTCCAACCTCCTGCTCCTTGCTTCCTCATCATCGATCAGTCCGGCATTGAGATCCGCATCTATACTCATCTGTTTTCCCGGCATGGCATCCAATGTAAAACGAGCCCCTACCTCTGCGATCCTCCCTGCTCCCTTTGTAATAACCACAAAATTGATTATGACCAGTATCAGAAATATCACAAGCCCGACGATAAAATTTCCTCCAACCACAAAATTCCCAAAAGCTTTAATCACTTGACCTGCCGCAGCGGTTCCTTCATTTCCGTGGAGAAGGATCAATCTTGTGGATGCAACATTCAGGGATAATCTGAAGAGTGTTGCTACGAGAAGCAGCGATGGGAATACAGAGAAGTCAAGCGGCTTCTGGGTATACATGGCGACTAAAATGATTATGAGAGAAAGGGTAATGTTTACGGAGAGCAGGATGTCCAGAATTGGTGTTGGCAATGGGATAAGC
>JAXHSZ010000297.1:0-11757 GCA_034190725.1 Thermodesulfobacteriota bacterium | reverse complement strand
TCAGGGATTGATCATCCCCAGGGCCAATGCAAAGGAAGCCGCTGTGGTGAAATCCATAGATGTCTTCCCCGTGGATACTCTGTCTGATGTTGTAGACGTTCTCAACAACTCAATTTCCATCAGTCCAACAAACATTGATCTGGATGCTGTTTTCAGGAAAAATCTTTCCTATCCGGTTGATTTTAATGAAGTAAAAGGACAGGAGCATGTCAAGCGGGCCTTGGAAATTGCCGCTGCAGGAGGGCACAACGTTATCATGATAGGGCCACCAGGCTCAGGAAAGACGATGCTTGCCAGAAGAATTCCCACAATTCTACCGGACATGTCTTTTGAAGAGGCCATAGAGACCACAAAAATACACAGTGTAATGGGTCTGGTCGACAACAACAGTGCTCTCGTGGTTACAAGGCCCTTTCGATCACCTCATCATACAATATCCGACGCGGGATTGATCGGGGGGGGACAGATTCCAAAACCAGGTGAAGTGAGTCTCTCTCATAATGGAGTCCTCTTTCTAGACGAACTTCCGGAATTCAAAAAGAATGTGCTTGAGGTCATGCGTCAACCCATGGAAGATGGAAGAGTCACCATTTCCAGGGCAGTCACCTCTCTGACGTACCCTGCCCAATTCATGCTTGTGGCAGCGATGAATCCGTGCCCATGTGGTTTTTACACCGACTCCCACCATGAGTGTGGTTGTACTTCGCCTCAAGTTCAGAAGTACAAAGCAAAGATATCAGGACCATTGTTGGACCGCATCGACATCCATATTGAGGTCCCGTCGGTTCGATACAAAGACCTGTCAGATGACAGATCTGGTGAATCATCAGAAACCATTAAGAAAAGGATCAATGCTGCCAGAGACACCCAAATGAATAGATTGAAAGGGAAAAAAATTCACTGTAATGCACAGATGCAATCCAGGGATATTAAGAGATATTGCAATATAGGAGAGGGGTCCAAGAGGCTTTTAGAAACCGCAATTGATAAACTCGGTCTGAGCGCAAGAGCATATAATCGGATCCTCAAGGTGGCGAGAACTATAGCCGATCTGGAAGGAAGAAGTGAGATTTCCTCAGACCACGTGTCTGAAGTTATTCAATATCGAAGCCTGGACAGAGCACCTGTTTAGGAATCGGAAATAAATAAGTCATTGGAATTCGCGCCCAGATTTAGGTCAACTTTAGACGATCTGATTGAGCAAAGCCGCAGGCGTAATAGTATTACATCGAGGACTTTGCGATTGATAATCGTCAAAAGGTGGCCTGAAGGTGGGATGCGAAAACGATGAGTTATTTATTTCCGATTCCTTAGGATATGTAAAGGAATGGTTCTTATATAATGATGAAAAAGCTTCATAGAAAAAGCGATGGAAATCTCGTGGTATTTCTATCTATTGTAATTCTCTTCCTCTTGACCGTTCCTTTTTTCTTGGCTTATGGAACGTATTACTATTTCAGCAAAGACTTACCTGACCTTTCCCAACTGAAAAATTATCACCCAAATATCACCACAAAGGTTTACTCTGATCAAGGAGAACTCATAGGAGAATTCTACATTGAAAAAAGGACGGTAGTGCCTTTGACAAGAATTCCCGAAATGCTTGTGAATGCCTTTATCTCTGCTGAAGACAGCCATTTTTATGAGCACAAGGGCATCAGTCTCTTAAGCATAGTACGGGCCTTTTTCAAGAATATAGAGGCTGGCAAGATCGTTCAGGGCGGCAGTACAATCACTCAACAGGTTACAAAGTACTTTCTGCTTTCACCGGAGAGACGATTCTCAAGAAAGATAAAAGAAGCTATCCTTGCATACAGGATAGAAAAGCAGCTCTCAAAAGAGGATATACTCTTTCTCTACCTGAACCAGATTTATCTGGGTCATGGCGCCTACGGTGTTGAGACGGCTACCCAAACCTATTTCGGTAAAAACGTTGAAGGCCTCAATCTGGCCGAATGCGCGATGCTCGCAGGACTTCCTCGAGCCCCCAACTCATACTCTCCATTCACAAATCCCGATATGGCGAAGAGACGTCAGGCATATGTGCTGCAACGAATGGTTGAAGAAGGTTATATTACTCAAGAGAATAGGGACGATGCCCTGAACACATCTCTGGAACTGAAGGAGAGGGAAAACAGGCTGATTAAAAAAGCTCCTTACTTCACAGAACATATCCGTCGATATCTGGAAAGAAAATACGGCAGTAACACCCTTTACAAAGATGGGCTTCGTGTTTACACTACCGTTGATTTAGATATGCAAATTACTGCCGAAGAGGCCGTCGAGTCGGGACTCATGGACTTGGAAGAAAGAAATGATTGCCGAGGAATTGACGAAGGTGCAGAAGTTCAAGGAGCCTTAATATGTATGGATCCACATACTGGACATGTCAAGGCAATGGTGGGAGGCAGAGATTTCAGGAAGAGCCAATTCAATAGAGCGATCCAGGCAAAACGACAGGCAGGATCCGCTTTTAAACCGATCATTTACGCGGCTGCCTTAGATAAGGGTTTTACACCAGCAACAACCATCATTGATTCACCCATTATCTACGATAATCCCATGAGCGAAGAGACATGGAAACCGAAGAACTTTGGAAGGAAATTTCACGGTCCCATTACATTTCGACAGGCACTGGCCAAATCGAGAAATGTTGTCACAATAAAAATTTTAAGAGAGATAGGCATAGACTACTCTGCAGAATACGCTACAGCTCTTGGAATCAGATCCCCCCTGAACTTAGATCTCACAATGGCCCTTGGTTCTTCCAGTGTATCGCTTTTGGAGTTGACTCGGGCATATGCTGTCTTTGTGGCCCAGGGGAAAAGAGTTGAACCCATATTTGTAACCCGAGTCATCGACAGGGAGGGGAGAACCCTTGAAGAAAACAAACCCCAGGTCGAGGAAGTTATAAGCCCTCAAACCGCGTATATTATGACAAACCTTTTAAAAGGGGTTGTGAAAAATGGAACAGGGTGGAGAGCAAAGGCCCTCGGTCGATCATGTGGAGGAAAGACCGGCACAACAAATAATCAGATAGATGCGTGGTTTGTAGGATTTACTCCAAATATTATCACCGGATGCTGGGTGGGATTCGATGATTATCGCGGGTTAGGAGAGAACGAGACCGGTTCAAGGGCAGCCGCTCCCATTTGGCTTCAATTCATGAAAAAAGTCTTGGAAGAGAGAGAGATGAAGGAGTTTTCAGTTCCGGAAGGGATTGTATTTGTTAAGATAGACCAGAAAACAGGCCTCTTGGCAACTGCTGATTCGAAAAAGATCATATTTGAGTCATTCAAAGAAGGTACCGCCCCAACAGAATACTCTGATTATGGAGAAAAATTAAAAACATTGGACTTTTTCGCCCTTGATTCCTATTGAAAGACATGTATCCATTGACAGTTATCAGTTTATAATTCATGGTTTTTCAACAAAATGTAACAGTTTTGCACATGACCTTGGCGCTTTGCTTCAGGCTATCTTTGCGAAGTTCTCAAATCCAAAATCTTCGAACCTAAAATAGGTTCAACTCTTCCTCTCGCGTTTTATCCTTTTTTTGCAGCAAACTCCGCACCTGTTTCCATGGCCTTGGTGTTGTTTTTTATGAATTGAGGAGGACGATTCGGAAATATCTCAGGCAGTGATTGAATTGTGGCGTCCAGTGAAACAATCTTTGTCTTTTCAATGAAAGCTCCCAAAGCCACCATGTTCGCCATTTGTGTATTTCCTAATTCATGGGCTATATCGTTGGCAGGAAGGAGCAACATCTCTATATCCTGCCTTTCCGTTTTCTTTTGATCTATAAGGGAAGTGTTTATCAATAAGAATCCCCCCTGTCTCACCATAGGTTCATATTTCATGAGAGAGGGCTCATTCATCACAATGGCACTGTAAGGATGTCCGGTCACAGGGGATCCTATCTCTTCCGATGAGACTATCACAGTGCAATTGGCGGTTCCACCTCTCATTTCAACTCCATAGGCGGGCATCCACGTGACATTTTTCCCCTCTTTCATGGCGATGAGGGCGAGCATATCCGCCATCAACATTATCCCTTGACCACCAAAACCGGCCATTATTACATCATAGTACATCCGATCATCCTCTGTTCATCATATGTTCATTCTTTTTCTCTCGAAAAACACCCAAGGGAAAATACGGGATCAACTCTTGCTCAACGCGCTTCTGTCCTTCCTTAGCTTTCACACGCCAGTTTGTATGACATGCCGACAGAAGCTCCACAAATGTGAAACCCAGACCCTCTTTCTGCATTTCAAAGGCTTTTTTCACGGCCTTTTTCGCTTTAAGAACCTCCTTGGCATTATGCATAGATGCTCTTGTCGAATAGGCAACTCCTTCTAGGGTGGCGAGCATTTCCGCCATTCGGATGGGAAAACCGTCATTTCGAGGATCCCGTCCATAAGGGGAAGTCGTAGTCTGCTGACCCAAGAGAGTCGTGGGGGCCATCTGCCCACCAGTCATCCCGTACACGGTATTATTAATGAAAATCACGGTAATATTCTCACCCCTGTTTGCGGTGTGTATAATTTCTGAAGTGCCTATGGATGCCAAGTCACCATCACCTTGATATGTAAAGACTATCTTGTCGGGGTGTACTCGTTTGATCCCTGTGGCAACTGCAGGAGCTCGACCGTGGGGAGCCTCGATGGCATCTATTGCAAAATAATCGTACATGAAGACTGCACACCCTACTCCAGAGACTCCAATGGTATCTTCTTGAACGTTGAAGTAATCGATAGCTTCTGCCACAAGTCTATGAGCAGTACCATGAGTACAACCGGGACAGAAATGAGTAAGTCGGTCGACCAAACTCTTTGGTCTTTCAAACACTTTTTTCATTGATCAACACCTTTATTTCTCTCATTATATCCTCTGGAGTCGGTATCCCTCCTCCGGGACGACCATAAAACCTGATTTTGATTTTGTTTTCAATGGAGAGCTTCACATCTTCGAACATTTGACCCGTATTCATCTCCACCACCAAAATCCTGGGAATATTCCTGGCTGTCTTCCGGATTATTTCGGTGGGGAAAGGGAAAAGTGTAACAGGACGTATGAGACCGACTCGGATACCCTCTTTTTTTATATTCTGAATGGCCGTCTTTGCAATTCGAGAAACTGTGCCAAATGCAACGATGACAACTTCGCAGTCATTCAGCCCTTTCTCTTCATAGAGAACCTCTTCCTTCCTCAGGACGTCATATTTATTCTTCAGTTCCAGATTATGAGCTTCCTGTTCCCCGTCAGAGAGATAGAGCGTCTTAAGAAACTGAGGATTGCGTCCGCTGGCACCAGTTAATGACCACGGTTTGGCAGGAGGCTTTGAAACCTCTCTCTCCTCTAAGACTACAGGCTCCTTCATCTGCCCCAAGATGGCATCACAAAGAATCATCGCCGGATTACGATATTTGTCTGCCAGTTCAAAAGCTTTGACTGTAAGATCAAACATCTCTTGTACAGACGCAGGGGCAAATACGATATTGAAATAATCCCCGTGACCACCTCCTCTGGTCGCTTGAAAATAATCCCCTTGGGTAGGTGCAATACCTCCCAAGCCGGGGCCAACCCTCATCACATTAACAACCAAACAGGGCAATTCGCTTCCGGCCATGTATGACATCCCTTCCTGCATTAAAGATATTCCGGGTCCTGAAGAGGAAGTCATCACCCTGGCACCTGCTGCAGATGCTCCCATAACCATATTAATCGAGGCTATTTCACTTTCAGCTTGTATGAAAGTTCCACCGATCTTTGGCAACTCTCCGGACAGGAATTCAGGGATGTCATTTTGGGGAGTTATGGGATACCCAAAATAGTACCTGCATCCAGCGGCAATAGCACCTTTGGCCAAAGCAATATTTCCTTTCAGAAGAATCTTTTCCGCCACGCTTACTTCATCCTTTCGCAGATTTTATCTCAGACCGAATCTCTCACATTGCAATTCTATTTAGTGTCTGAACGAAAACTAGGATTTTTCGTCAAGGTCAAGGAAGATCAAAATTTCGACCGCAGGAATATATTGAATATTTTGAGGATTAAAATTTTTATCTGACGTAGAGATTGGCGAAAAAGACAGTTTTCGTTCGGACACTATTTATATACTTCAATGGCCACATCAGGACAGACCTCCGCACAGAGAGCGCATCCGGTACAATTGTCATTATCCTCTATCTTAGCAGGGAGATACCCCTGGATGTTCAAATCATTAGTAATTATTATGAGATCCTTTGGACAGGCATCAATACAGAAACCGCAACCCTTACATCTATCTCGATCAATAATTATCTTTCCCACAATACCTTTCCCATTAATCCTCTTTTAGTGAGTGAATCTTCCATTTCGAGTCTAAACATTTCTTCTTATCACAATATAAAAGGGCTTGTCAAATACTTTTGACTTGCATACAGGACCGTACCATTTTCGCAAATGACACCTCAGAATCAAACGATTATATGGTTGAATCTGTCATTGTGAATTCTCAGGGGCTGTCATAAAATAACGCTGCCAACTTCGATATTCCTCTGGATCTGTTGAGTGAAGGATTCATCGGAGTTTTCAGTATTGATTGAATTTTCTGAAGAAAGGATGAAAAGTTCAAAGATATGAAGGATATTGCAGAGAGTTTGCTTCCACCTTTCATAAAGGAACGTACCAAAGGGTTTATCAGTTATCACACGTCCCTTGGCAGAAACGAGAAATGAATTCAGTTGGATTGGTAGGAAGATAATATCAAAAAAATATGGATTCTCTTGATTTATTGATGAGAATCAAATGATGAATTCGTATTGATCAGTCTTTATTGCCCCTCGTTGCTCTCAAGATTTCTCTCTGTCTTTGAAAAATATAACGAATGAGTGAATCTCGGTTATCTTCATTGATTGTAGTGAATTGAACGATTATATTAAAACCGCTTTCACCATCATTGTCCTCCTTTTCCACCCGGGTCACATCTCCGAAAACAGTGATAGGAGAGACAGGAAAAGTCGGCAAAACCATTTCAATCTTCAGCAATTGCTCAAGGGCCAACACTTCTTTACAAAAGAATTTTACACCTGACCCACTCATATCTATTACTCTTGCTTCTCTTCCTTCCATTGGGATCTTTTTCTCTTGATTCAACACATCCAAAACCATGCTCAGTTTTCTATCGATGTTGATGAGGAGTTGAACGAAAACCATTTCCGTTTCGTTCGCTTCATCTCCAACCTCTCTTTCATGGTGCCATATCTTTGAGAGTAAAGACTGGATTTCACTTTTATCCGGATATCTGTTCAGATAGTCTTTTGTGGACTTTTCATAGTCATCTCTGCTGAGAACTGTATATACACATGGTAAGGAATCTTCAATCCGTACGAAATTCCTTCTTTGAGTTGATTCCAATTCGTCCTCAGGCATCATCTTTATGAGTGGAAACTTGGAACTTTCGACCACTTTCGCAGGTATTTTAAAACCTAACTCCCCATTTGTCCCTGAGATTTGAGCTTGTGTATTGTTGATAATGTTGCCTTGGGAATTTGTGGTCTCTAAAACCTTAATCATTATCGACATGCCTCTTATGTCGTCAACTATTCCGGGGAATATGCTCTTCTTGTCTTCCTGAAGGATTTCAATCTCCACTTCCTGGTCTGGAGCTAAATAATCAAAGACACTCATCCCCATATCTCCTTTCTTCGTAATACACTTCATTTCCCAAAGGTCAGGGATTGTTATCCTGAAGGTGTTCGGGAGAAATCCAAATTCAATTGTGGCTCACCGCATAAAGTATGCCAAGGTACAAAACCGAGTTCTGTTCATAGTCTCCTGATCTTTTCTTCTGCATCTTAAAAATAACGGCTTTACTTATGAAAATGAGTGTATCCCTAACATAATTGCCCAAAATAATATTGTATCATACCCTACCCTTCCCTCTTTCTTTCAAAGAATCATAAGAAAGGAACGAAAATATCTTCAAGTCAAAATTCTCTTGTGTGGTGACAATATTTTGACAGGGATAGTACACTTCGTTCGTTGAAGTGAGTCTTTTCAAAAAGTTCCTGAGAAATTTGGGAGCCTTTCACGGGTTCGAGGTTCACAGGTTTCAGGTGTCTGGTTTCAGGTTTCAGGTTAAAAAAGAACGCAGTGACTCCTAAAAGCTCGCTCTCCTGACACCTGAATACTGAAACCTGAACACTGAAACCTGACACCCGAAACCAAGATTTGAGTGTTCATTATGGTACATACTCACCACACAAGAGCATCAATGATAAGACCTGTGAACGGTTACAAAACTTGAAGATCACACCAAGTTTCTTTCATGTATGCACCTGAAGCAAAGCGCCAAAGTCATTTGTTGAACTGTTACTTATTAAAAAGATAGAGGGCTGGAATTAGTCATGAGAAGGAAAAGGTGGGTGTCTGTTCAATCTGAGTTTGGATTGATATCCTTGATCGCCATCAATATTTCATGTTTACTGTCCTTTTTGAGTATTTTTTTGAATTTTTCAACAACTTGCTTATCAAATTGAAAACCGCTGAGTTTCTCTAACTCCGACAAAGAGTCTTCCTCTGTCTTTGCACGGCGGTATGGCCGATCAGTCACCATAGCATCAAAGGCATCAGCCACTGAGAGAATACGTGCCAGGAGGGGAATGTTCCCGCCGGACAGACCATCCGGATATCCCTTTCCATCCCATCTTTCATGGTGGTGACGGATTATTGATTTTTCTGCAGGGAGAATTCCCAATGGTTTCACTATATTTTCTCCTATAACCGGATGCGTTTTGATGATATCAAATTCATTGTTTGTTAATTTTCCCGGTTTCAAGAGAATGGAATCACCGATCCCTACTTTTCCGATGTCATGCAAGAAACCACCAAGCTTTATAGTCTCGATCTCCTCAGCCAAGCACCCCATCTCTCTTGCTATTCCCATTGCCAGTTTCGTAACCCTTTGTGAATGGCCTCCAGTGTACATATCTCTTGCTTCGATGGCATTTACCATTGCTCTCAGTGTCCCTATTAAATTGTTATAAATGCTTTCATAAAGAACACTGTTCTCTATGTTGAGGGCTCCCTTCTTCGCTAATGCAAGAAGCAAATAGAGTTCTTCTTCGGTGAACCTGTTCCCATTTACTCTCTCAGTCACATTCAGGACACCAAATACCTCATGCTTTATCTTCAATGGAACTGAGATGAATGAGTCGGTATTATAACGAAGCCCAAATCCCTCGAACTCTGGTGAATTGTCTAATCCATTAAAAAACACATATTCTCCGGTGAGGGCCACTTTACCGGCTATTCCACTTCCAAGAGGAATCCTTGTGGCTTCAATGATCTCTTCATCAAGACCTTTGGCTGCTTTAATCACAAGCTCTTTTGATTCCCCATTGAGTATCATAAGAGACGATTTCCTCGCTTCAGTGATCTCACACGCCATACTCGCAATCTTATCAAAGAGTTCGTCTCCTTCGAACACTTCGCTGAATGTCTCACTGATAGAATAAAGAGTCGAAAGCTCCCTGACCTTCTTGTGAAGTTTTGTATTCAGCTCTTCTATGGTTTTCTTATTTTCTATCTTCTTGGTCAATTTAGCATTTTCAAGTAAAAGCTCCCTCTCTTTCACCAACTTTTCTATTATTATCTCAACCTGTTCCATTCTCACAGGTTTTGCAATAAAGTCTGAAGCTCCCTCTTTTATTGCTTCAACGGCAACTCTTACATCAGGATATCCCGTAATCATAACTACAGGAAGGGTAGGATCGTACTTTTTAATTTCTTTTAAAAGATCGATACCGTTCATCCCCGGCATCCAGATATCACAAAGGATTGAATCAAAATTATCCTTTTTTACTTTGGCCAAGGCATCAACACCATCTTCGGCAGTATCAACACAATACCCACCTTCCATTAATATCTCTGAAAGGACATCCCTTATTGTAGCATCATCATCTACGATTAAACTCCTGAGTCTTTTCTCAGCCTTCGCAGTCACTGCTCGCCCCTATTCGTAACAGACTCTTAAATCCGTCTCAAAAGCTTCTCTTTATAAAATATAAATTCCTCTTCCGTCAGAATGCCATCTTCTTTGAGCTTGCCAAGTTGCTCCAGCCTGTTCAGTGCAATGTCTTGGTTTTGTACTTTTGTTTCAGCATATTGAAAAGGCAGCAGATCTCCAGGTAATGTTTGAAGTGTCTCAAGATTCCTTGCAATCCTGGCTTGATCTTCCGCCATTCTCTTGTTTATCTTATTGATATTTATGTCTAAATTTTCTTTAGAATCTCTTAAAAAACTCAACTCTTTATATGCTTTTTTCAGGTCTTTAATAAGACACCTCTTTTCTCTTTCCAACTTTACCTTTTCAGACACATTTTTGAGTACAACCCCTACCTCGTCAAGCATAAAGGGTTTGGTAATGTAGTCATAGGCCCCTTCCTTTATTGCTTGAAGAGCCGTGTCCAATGAAGCATATCCGGTAACAATAACCACGTGAACACACTGGTTCACTTTCTTGGCAGCTTTAAGGACCTCTATCCCACCGACTCCTGGCATTCTCAGATCAGTGAGTACTATATCCAAATCTTCATTTTGGATCGTCCTTACAGCTTCAAATCCGTCTGAGGCCGTTAATACACTGTACCCTTCTTCCAGCAAGAACTCCTCAAGCATCTTGAGAGTACTGTTATCATCATCAACGATTAATATCTTTATTTCATTCCTATTTACCAACTTTTCTCTCGATATCTGCTCTATCTATCTGATTATCGTCTGCCATTTCATCAGCAATCCCTAGGATATCTTCCATCTCATTGGGTTTGGATACTTTTGCCATTACTTGCTGAATCGCCTGACTCCTTGCCTGTCTCAGTATCTGTTCTTTCTTTGCCTCATCCGAGATACTCACCTCATCAGATGGAACCTGCATGTGTTCATTCTTCTCTCTTGGTGCAATCTTCTCAAATCGTAACTGTTTGTTATACACCCGAAGGATGTTTTGGACTTGATATGTTGCAATCCCCACTATTTTCACCCCACTTTCGTGCAAAACTCCCCTGCACAGCAGATTACGTCTCTGCTTTTTACTCAACTTATTTTAATGGATGTTCTTGGCCCCAACCCAAAAACCTCCATAGAATTTACTTTTTATCCATAATTGTTATGTTTAACTTCTATTGATCCAAATTTTTCCTTTTATATTATAAAGTACTGAAGAGTTTATCTTACAGTGTCCACAAAACGGGAATGGGAGGGTGAATGAGGGATATAACTCTTAAAAGCATGAATTTGTTGGCGTACCGATAAGATCTCCTGTTTGAGTTGCACAACCTGAGACTTGCCGCAAATCAAACATTTCTTTTGAATATCTGCAATCTCTTCCAATATTTCCCTTGTTTTATTTATTCTTGTCTTTATCAGAAATCCATCCCCACTCTCTTTATTCTGAAAAAGGGCAGATAAAAATTCTCTATTCTCTGTGATTTGTTTGTCCACTTTGTTTATCCTTTTCATGTAACTGTCCCTTTTCCCAATGATCATCCCCATCTCTGATGTTTCTCCATTCTCAATAGACCGATAAAGAGATAACATACAGTCTCTTAATCGGACACACAACGCATATTTCTTTTCCAAAAGATTATCAATCCTGCAAATTTCTTTTTTCCTGCCCATATTATATCCCAATGCTTAGACTGCCACTTGGTCTTTCCGGTGTTTTCTCAGGTACCGGTGCTTGATTTGTTAACTTGTCAATCATGGCGGGCC
>JAXHSZ010000296.1:0-4742 GCA_034190725.1 Thermodesulfobacteriota bacterium | reverse complement strand
AAACTGTAGGTGAGAGCGCAGAACATTCTACGGTATGCTCCAGATGTGTTGAGGTCATAGGGACGGTTTGAAGAAAAAATATCTCATAACAACAATCATTGCTCTGGGAGTAATAACCCTTGATCAATCCTTGAAACTCTATGTTGATAGGGTTGTTCCACTTTACCATTCCATCTCCATCATAAAGGACTTTGTTGACATCACATATGTGCGGAATAGTGGTGCCGCTTTCGGTTTCCTGGCTGGGCAGGTCAATTCCTTGCGACTCTTTTTCTTTACCACTCTTACTGTCGCTGCTATTGTTGTGATCTTTATCCTACTAAAGAAGCTTAAAGACAACCAGCTTCTTCTTATATCAAGCCTGTCACTCATCATGGGGGGAGCTGTTGGAAATCTCATTGATCGGGTGAGAATCGGAGAGGTCATAGACTTTATTGACATCCATTGGCACTCTCACCACTGGCCGGCCTTTAATGTGGCCGATTCTGCAATCACTATTGGAGGGATTTTTTGGGTAATCGAAATTCTGTTTAAAAAGAGATCTTCATTTATACAGGCTGAAAAGTAGTTTATACTTTATTTGCACTACCTCTGGTTTCAAGTGTCGGGTTTCAGTATTCAGATCTTTTGCTTCTCACTTCTGACACCTGACAGCTGAAATCCAAAAGCAACATGAATCACAGTTTACACCACTTAAAAACTGTTTTTTCCGTCTTCAGTCTTAAAACCTGAAAGAGTGTACACCAAGAAATGAAGGATATCAAAAAGAGCAGAGCCGATTGATTATGTTTCCAGTACTGTTTCAAATAGGCAATTTAAAGATTCACACATATGGCGTCTTTGTGGCATTGGGTTTTCTGACAGGTATTATTCTGGCTTTCAGGGAGGCAAAGCGTGTGGGCGAGGAGCCGGAGAAGATCCTTGACCTGGCTTTCTATCTGATTGTTGCAGCAATAATAGGCTCACGCCTTCTCTATATCATAATCTACTATGATTATTATCTGGAAAACCCATTAGAGATAATAAAGATATGGAACGGGGGTCTGGTATTTTACGGAGGTTTTATCCCTGCCCTGCTCGTGGGCATCTGGTATATAAGAAAGAATCACATGTCAATTTGGAAAGTCACTGATATCTTGGCTCCTTCCATTGCAATAGGACAGGCCATAGGACGTTTGGGATGTCTTTCTGCGGGTTGCTGCTTCGGTAAAGAGACAACTCTTCCCTGGGCCATTACTTTCACTCATCCCGAAACTCTTGCCAGACAAGGGGTCCCTCTCCATCCTACCCAAATCTACTCTTCTGTGAATGCTCTCTTCATTTTCTTTGTTCTGATGATAGCAAAGAGATATAAGAGATTTGATGGCTTTCTCATCTGGCTCTATGTATTGCTCTATGCAATTACCCGATCCATTATTGAAATATTCAGGGGTGATGCAAGGGGTCTTGTGATTAAAGATGTGTTATCAACATCTCAGTTCATTGGGATTATCATGGGAGTCATATCCATCTTCATGTTATTCTATTTAGGGGCAAAAAAAAGAAGGTAGAGAAGAATTAGCTTTTTGAAAAGAGCCGTTGAAGCATGCTGACAACTTTCTATTTCATGGCACTCAATTAATACAAATTCCAATAATTTTTCTTCCTTTGGGAATTTGGAAGAGTAATGTTTCATATTCTGCAATATCTCATACCTCCGATAATCGGTGGTATAATCGGCTGGTCAACAAATAAACTGGCCATATGGATGCTTTTTAATCCTAAAAGTGAACTCAGGATTTTCAGTGTTCGGATTCCCTTTACCCCGGGCTTGATTCCAAGAGACCAGGCAATGATAGCAAAAAGCCTTGGAACACTTGTGGAAGAGAAACTGATCGATCCGGAAGAGCTTGACAACACAATATCAAAGGACAAGATTGAGGGAAAGATTGAAGAGCTGCTGGATAAAACCCTGGAAAGAAATTTAGGAAAACTCGCTCTTCTTATCCCACATACAACACTGCATCAGATGAAAAAGGTTCTCACACCCAGGGTTTCTTCACTGGTGAAGGAAGAATCATTAGGGTTTATAAGCTTGATAAATTTCGGGGAGTTTGTGGAAGAGAAAGTGAGCAACTTCCCCTTAGATGAACTGGAAGAGGCCATAAAAGGCGTGACCAGGAAGCATCTTACATACATAACCCTATTGGGTGGTGCGCTGGGATTCGTAATAGGACTTGTACAGATAGTTGTAAATTCTATTCTGTAATGTCACATATGATGTGACGAGTTGTTGAGAATTTTTCAATTTTGTCTTTCCTGCCTCTTTCATCTCTCTGATTGTGAAACAACAAACGATCTTTCTCCCCTTTTTTCTTAACGCTCACTCAGATACTCAGACAGTACACACATTAAAATATGAAACTTACGGATATCTGTTTTTTTTTCACAGAGCTCAACCAGTATCCATCCGGCAATGTGATATTTTTTCAAGGTCAAGGAAGAGAAGATTTTAAACGCAGGAAAACATTGGAATGTAGAGGCACATTGCAATGTGCCCTTATATCTGAGCCTGACGATGAGATTGCAAAAAAGAGCCATTTATGGATGGATACTCATTATTACGAGGAAGATACATGGAGTGGATACAGATTGGAATAGGCCTCTTGAGTGGATTCGTTCTTGGTTTGGCCGTTGCTTTTGCTCTGAGGTTCATACAAGGGAAAACTGCCAAGGAACTCGCTGATGAATTATTTCGAGAGAGCGAAGATCATCGCAGGGAAAACGTAGAAGCTGTCATAGAGAACGTAAAGGCGAGCTTTGGGAGCCTCTCCCTTGAGGCACTCTCTCAGTCTACGGAGGAATTTCTCAAGCTGGCAAAGACAAAGCTGGAGTCGGAAAGGGAAGGAAGCGCACGAGAACTGGACGAAAAAAAGGGTCTCATTGACCAGCAATTGCAACGGATGACTTCTGAATTGAACAACATGTCGAGTCTCATGAAGGAACTTGAAAAGGACAGGGCAGAGAAGTTCGGAGAACTTGCCAGTCGTCTGAAGACAGCCAATGAGCAAACAACAGCCCTTATGCAGACCACAAACTCCCTTCGTGAGGCTTTGGCAAGTACGAAAGCCAGGGGGCAGTGGGGGGAGCGGATGGCAGAAGATGTCTTGCGTCTTGCCGGCTTCATTGAGAATGTAAACTACCTGAAACAGAAGACCATTGAAACGTCACGATTACGACCGGATTTTACCTTTCTCCTGCCCCGGGATCTCAAGTTAAACATGGATGTCAAGTTTCCCCTGGACAACTATATTAAATTTATTGAGGCCCCCTCGGATGGGGAGAAAGCGAAATTTTGCAATGATTTTTTAAAGGATGTCAAGGCCAGGATAAAAGAGGTTACAACCCGTGAATATGTTAATCCCGAGCAAAATACCCTTGACTATGTCCTCTTGTTCATTCCCAATGAACATATTTATGCATTCATCCATGAACAAGACAGCTCAATTCTCGATGAAGGTATTCAAAACGGGGTAGTGCTTTGTTCACCAATAACTCTCTTTGCAGTCTTGGCTGTTATTCGACAAGCTGTGGATAATTTTACTTTGGAACAAACGTCAAAAGAAATGCTGTCCCTGTTTGGAAGATTCAGTAAGCAGTGGAATAATTTCACCACAAAGTTTGATTTACTGGGTAAGCGTATTGGGGATGTACAGAAAGAATATGAATCTCTCATAACAACAAGACGAAGACAGTTGGAAAGACCTTTGAATAAGATAGAGTCCCTCAGAATGCAGCGTGGCTTGTCCGTGGCCGCCGACGAAGATGAAAGGGTGCTTCCAGGTATTGAGCATGAGAGGGGTGAAGAAGGAGACGAATGAAATTCCTTGCATCATGCAGGAATATTTAGTAGATTCAGAGTATATTTATTATTGATCAGCTCCTAAGAAACTTGATAGCCGTTTACGGGTTTCAGGTGTCTGGTTTCAGGTTTCAGGTTCAAGAAAGAATGCAGTGATAACTTGAAATTATATGTATGGAGAGAACATTGAGGTCTAAAAAGAAAGCTTTTATGTTTGAGAGAAGAGTTTGTTTCGAGTCTTCCTCTCTTCTGACACCTGAAACCTTACACCCGAAACCCATATTTGAGTGTTCGTGATTGTGCATCCTCACCAAACAAGAATATCTATGATTACTCCCGGGAACGGTTGCGAAACTTGAGTCTCAAGACGAGTTTCTTTCATGTATAACCCTGAAGCAAAGCGTCAGGGCCATTTGCTAAACAGCATTAATGTGAAACTGTGCCCTGGTTTTGAAATCTGAAATTCGAATATCAAGGCACGAAACAAATTCAAATGACAGAAATCTCAATGACACAAATGGAAAATAACAGCACCATACCGAACTTGTTTTGAATTTGGACATTTGAATTTCGATATTGTTTCGGATTTTAGATTTCGATATTCGAATTTTCACTATGGTTGATGCATTTCGTCAACATGTCAGATTACCAAGATCGTTCGCAGAACTTTTTATACATCACACTAAGATATAGCAGCGAGGAAAGCCATGAAAGAGATAGGGGTTGGGCTTGTTGGATTTGGGACCATCGGAACAGGCGTAGTGAAACTTCTTCAGAAAAATAGTGGGATTATTGAGGATCGTTTGGGCGCTTCCATTGTGCTCAGGGGGATTGCAGACCTCGATGTCACCTCTGATCGAGGTGTAGAGGTAGACAAGGCACTTTTCACAACAGATCCTTA
>JAXHSZ010000295.1:0-4602 GCA_034190725.1 Thermodesulfobacteriota bacterium | reverse complement strand
GGGACTTTTCAATGGAGACGTAGGAGTAACGATTGAAGATACAAATGGGATATGCAGGACGTTTTTCCGCCGAGGGGAAGAGTACGTTTCCTTTCCGGCGAATCTGCTGCAGTCTGTGGAACTTTCTTTTGCCATGACCGTGCATAAGAGCCAGGGATCGGAGTTCGATGATGTACTTCTCGTTCTGCCGGATGATGAAAGCCACAGGCTGCTGACCAGGGAGATCATATACACAGGGATAACAAGAGCAAGAAAGAGGGTTCTTGTTTATGGTTCCAGGTCTGCAATGAATACAGCGATACAAAGGAAGATGGAGAGGGAATCTGGGTTCTTGTGGTAGGGAAGGGTGCATTGCATTGATTGATCTTCCCTTTTCATGGAAAGTCGGCAACTGTTAATGGGCACTCCTAAAAACAAGTAAGGGGAAAGCAAAATGAAAGAGCAAAGACTTCACTATGGTTGGATTGTAATCTTCATGGGGCTTCTTACAACAATTGCAGCTCACGGATTTGGAAGGATGGCATACACAATCATTCTTCCGGCCATGAAAGATGGTCTGAAATTTGACTATACACAATTGGGGCTACTCGGTACCGGAAATTTTATTGGGTATCTTACCATGGCAATTATTGGTGGATTTCTGGCTTCCAGGTTCGGAACGCGAATTGTTATCACTGGTGCTCTGATCTTGATGGGCATTACCATGATCCTCACTGGTCTGGCACAATCCTTTGGCTTCGCTTTTGTCATGCGCCTCTTGACCGGACTGGGTAATGGGGCCGCTTATGTGCCGGCTATGGCCCTCGGTTCAACCTGGTTCGCCATGAAAAGAAGAGGCTTTGCCACAGGGATTGTTTCGGCAGGAATCGGTATGGGAACACTCATATCAGGCCTTTTGGTACCGCCAATTCTTGTAACATACGGCATGAATGGCTGGCGCTTTTCATGGTACATACTGGGGGGTGCGGTTCTGCTGGTTTCAGGTATCGTCCTTCTCTTTATCCGTAACCGTCCTGAAGAACATGGTCTGCTTCCGGTAGGGGCAAACAGTGAATCAAGCCTTGATTCTTCTGCTCCCAATGCGGATCAAGCCTCATCATTGGAATGGAAAAAGATATACAGGGTAGGACCCGTTTGGTTTTTGGGAGTGATTTACTTTTTCTACGGTCTGTCTTATATTATTTATATGATTTTTTTTGCCGCCTATTTGGTCAAAGAGATGGGCCTCTCTCAATCATGGGCAGGGTCATTATGGGCATCAGTTGGCGGCTTGAGTATATTCTGCGGTGTGATCTGGGGAAGCATATCAGACAGGCTTGGTCGCAGTACTGGGGCGGCTTTGGCATATCTTGTGCTGGGTCTTTCGTACATCATCTTCGCACTGGTCAAGATTAAATTTGGTTTCTACTTGTCTGCTGCCATGTTCGGGCTCACAGCGTGGAGTATCCCTACAATAATGGCTGCTGCAGCAGGTGATTTCATGGGACCCCGTCTGGCTCCTGCCGGTCTGGGATTCATCACTCTGTTTTTCGGTATAGGTCAGGCCCTGGGCCCGGCTTTAGGAGGTTACCTGGCGGATGTCAGCCATTCTTTTACCATTCCTTTCCTTGTGGCAGGAAGTATTTCATTGGTGGGAATGGCATTGTCTTTCTTTCTCAAGAAACCGACTGCATATTCGCTGTGAAAAAGACAAACAGACGATTAAATTATACTATTCAAGAACATTTATTATGAAAGGAAATGCATGAAAGAACAGATTACAATGGAGGTGTTCTCCGACTATATTTGACCCTGGTGCTATTTCATTACCGGGCGTATTGAACGATTGCAAAAAGAGTATGAGATTGTAATTCATTGGAAAGCTTTTCCCCTCCATCCGGAGATCCCGGAACAAGGAATGACCCTGGAAGATCTCTTTGCAGGTCGCAGTTTGGACATTCCTCAAATGATGGCCCATTTGAAGGCTGTAGCCCAAAAAGAGGGGTTGTCTTTAAACATGAGGACTATGACCTTCAACACCCGTTTTGCCCAGGAATTGGGCAAATGGGCCGAGAAGCACGGCAAGGGCGATGAATTCCATAACGCCGTCTTTCGTGCCTATTTCGTCCAAGGCAAGAACATTGGTGATGTGGATGAACTGGTTTCATTGTCTGAATCGGTTGGCCTTTCCGGAAAAGAAAGTCGAAATGTACTCGAAAAAAGGACTTTCAAGGAAGCTGTGGACCTGGACTGGTCCCGTGCTTATGAGATGGGTATAACCGCAGTGCCCACGTTCGTGCTGAACGGACGGACCATAGCGGGAGCTCAACCTTACGAGGCTTTGGAACAGTTTATGAAGATCAACAATGTCAGAAAACGTGATTCTGATCGGTAGGGAATGGATCGTATCGGTTATTCACTTATTGAGCATTCAACCGCATTACGGAATTTGACAATGTTATCTTGAATAGCCTGAAAATTCTTTGACTCGACCCACTTTTTTTTGATAATCCCCCCGCCCACGGCAACAGCATCGGCGCCATTTGAAAAATAATCATTCACATTGGCGGAGTTAATCCCGCCGACCGCGAGTATCTTTGTTTCCGACAGCGGTCCTTTGATGGTTTTCAAGTAAGACGGCCCGAATACTGATGCAGGGAAGACTTTTACCATATATGCCCCTGCTTTGTATGCATCAAATATCTCCGTAGGAGTCAGAGCGCCGGGGAAGACGGGGATTTCTGCCGCCGAACAATATTCGACCATCTCCCTGTTGAACATTGGAGATACGATGAAGCGCCCGCCGATATCCACAACCTTTTGCAACTCCGTCAGGGATAAAACCGTGCCGGCTCCGATGCACATCTCCGTGTCGAACAACTTGACGGCTTTCTCAATCAAATCAAGAGCTTTCGGCGTGTTCAATGTGATCTCGATGGTGTTGAGACCAGCACCTAATACTGCATTGAATACTCCTTCCACATCAAATGGTTTGTCATGTCGAAGAATTACTAAAATCCGTTGCTTATTCAGAATGGAGATGTCCATGTTTAAGTAACGTTTGTATCTTTGCGATAATACAGGAGTGCTATTCATCTATTGTTACATTCTGAATGAGCACTAGATAGTGTCCATCCAGAAATGAGATATTTTCTGCAAGGTCAAGGAAAAAGAAGATGTTAACCGCAGGAATAAATTGGTTATGTAGGGGCACGTTGCTACGTGCCCTTACATCTGAGTCTGACGCAAAGATTGCGGAAAATAGCCATTTATGGAGAGATACTAAATAATATCATCAGTAGCCATAAGCTCATAAAATTTTTCGAAGTTCCTCTTGTCTTCATCATCATCAGGAAGGTTCATCTGTTTCATGCCGCCTCGGGGATGCAAGTTCAATATCCCTGTTATCATATAGGGAATTGCATACCCCCATTCCATCTCCTTTATCAGTGGGAGTATATCACTTCCTATGACCCGCAATAAAGGTCGAATATCGAATTTCGGGTTCTTGAGAAACCCGATAAGCAACTCCAGGGGACAATTCCCCGCAGCTCTGCCGAGTCCATACAGGGTACCGTCAAGATAGTTTACTCCCTTTATTATCCCTTCTATGGTATTGGCAAATGCCAGTTGCTGGTTGTTATGACAATGGATACCGATCTCTTTTGTTTTAATGTATTTCTGAAATTTATGGACAAGGTAGTGAATATCCTCTGAATATAATGCACCAAAACTATCGACCAGATAACATGCCGTCACATTCGTCTCTTCTTCAATCTGTTGTAAGGCTTCATCCAGTTCCCGATCCAATGCATGCGATATGGCCATAACATTGATAGTCGCCTTATACCCTTTTTCCGTAGCATTATTTGCCAGATGAATGGCCTTGTCAACATCTTTTACGTATGTTGCTATTCGAATAATGTCAAGGACGCTTTCGGATTTTGGTAAAATATCTTCAGGGACCGCTTTATGGGCATCCTGCATAACGGCAATTTCTACTTGGTGGTCAACTCCCTCGGTCACCTCTCTTAAAATGTGCTCATCACAAAACCGCCAGGGCCCGTATTCTTTTGTGGAAAAGAAGTCTTTACTGTTTCTGTATCCAAGCTCTATGACATCCACACCTGAATTATTTACCGCCCGAAATACTTTCTTGACCATTTCCACTGAAAAATTAGAATTGTTCATCAATCCGCCATCTCGTATTGAACAATCTATTACTTTTATTTCCGGTCTATACATCTCTCTTTCCTTTAAATAAAACAATAGTGATTGTGAAAATATCCTTTTGACAAATCGGCTCCAACAGCTCGCTCATATACATGAAGATACGACAATGAATTTTCGAGTATAGGCTAAAAGTCATTTTGTGTCAATTGAAAATGTAATCCGTGCTGGACTCGGTCATTTTTAAAGATAATATATTGAAACCGAATGGATATACTGTTTAACAGATGTTTCTCAATGCAAAGCTTGAAGTTCGAATGATCCTGATTTAAAATTTAGAACATATCCAAGTCCTGCAAATATTGCTTACTTAGTGCCCATCCAGAAATGAGGTTTTTTGTTCAAGATCAAGGCATGCGAGAAAAATAACCACGGGCATATGTTTGATATTCC
>JAXHSZ010000294.1:0-15163 GCA_034190725.1 Thermodesulfobacteriota bacterium | reverse complement strand
CTCAACTACTTCATCAAACGAATTACCAACGGGTTTGTCGAGGGCATCAACAACGCTTTGAGGACAACAATACACATCGCTTTCGGATACAGGAATTTCGACAACTTCAAACTCCGTGTATTAGAAGAATTTGGCACTTTTCACGCTAATCCGCGTTGAGCCGTTTTTTTTAAACGATCAAGTCTTAATGGAGAGGTACGTTTTATTGAAAAAACCTTGACATCTATATAGTACCCTCCTTTGAATTTGGGATTTATATGGATCTTGATCTATCCATAAAGAGGTACATCAAAAGGCGTGCCGGGTGTACGGTATAGTGATCAGAAAAATATGGGCGTGTAACTTCTTGGAATGAAGGATATGTGTGGGGATAGGAAAGGATAAACTTCCGCAAAGCGGTTTAGTTCAACTGTAGAATTACCCATACCTCTAATTATGGATAAAAATCCAGCATTTTTTTAGTGTCAGGATGTGGCATGCCCACCCCAGGGTGCGTATAGGGTGCAGCCTGCCATTACAATCCAGTAAAATCCGTTACAATTCATTAAATATAAAGCTTTAAATATCGCTAACTTACTGATTTTAAAAGTGAAACTATTAGCCTGTCACGCCGGAGGTCGCGAGTTCGAGTCTCGTCGGCCCCGCCATTTTAAGAAGGGATTAACCGTTTTTGGTTAATCCCTTTTTTTAGGTTCTTCTGTTTTTTGCGTACCTTGTTCTATCGTCTTGTTATTAGAAGATATTTTCCACCATACCAATTTAGTGGTACATTTTTCCTCTTTGGAAAGGCCCTCCTGAAAAGGGTGAGAGGGCTTCCCAAAGAGGAATAATGTATAAGTGTCTAACTGGCCATCGGTCGCTGATGTTTTAATCGGAGGCTTTTTATAGTTATCAAGTACGCAAAAATCGGATGAGCCATTTTTTTCTATTCTTTTTGATGAAAACAAAAGTATAAGGAAGGATCATGAATGATACTTATTTCTACCCAAGCCCGCAGTAGCTGAAAGTAGAAAAAATAAGAAAGTTAATCACATTTCACTTGTTTCATGGTACTTTATATGTTATATGTTTATTATCCCTCTGTCGTCACATCAATTATTTGTAACCATTCACATATTTCAAGTTCACAGAATTCAGGTGTTTGTTTTCAGGTTGATAACAGAACGCATAGACAATGAAAACTGTGTGTATTTGGAGGATATTGGGGTTGCAAAGCAAAGGTGCTCGAGCAAAGAGCGCATTTCTTTTTATCTCTATCCTGACACCTGGAACCAATATTGGAGTGATTGTGAATTTTCTCTAAACCACAACACATTCCGAATACCTGAAAACGTTTACAACTATTCCTTGAGAACATAGGTTTTCCAATTGAGTGGTTGGAACCCTATTATTTTTCGCAATACCTCACAAATATCTTCATGAGTGTCCAAATCCGTTTTTTGCTCAATGATTTCAATGTGGTGAAGATCATTCCAGGATGATTATCAACAGTCAAACCAAGGGAATTATATGTCCATCGAATCCGTAGAAATTTTCTGAAGGATTATACCGAAAGGAAATAAAAGATGGAAACCTTTAACCTATACAATTATGAAGATGAGAGAATTGTTATAGGCCGCCTGATGACCGCTCACAATCTGTTACACATATTTTCTTCGGAGACTGAGATGGCCGAATTTATTGTGGAGGTCATTCAGTGGATTCCGGAAATCGATTCTTGTGGTATGTGCACTCATAATATCTCGGAGCCGTTTGGAGATCTGAAAACTAAACAATGTGAGACCTGTGTGTTGTTCAGGAAGAGACCTGATGAAGTTTCCCCAAATGATTGTATCCTGACAAGTCATGACAGAATCCGCGTTTTTCCTATGGAAATATCTGATAGAGTCTATGGATTCCTCTTCTTGACGATAAATGATACCGCTAAATTCGCCCCATTTGAGCTATTTCTACAGAGTTTTGCCACTTCAATTGCCATCGCTATGGAAAACAAATGGCAGAAGGAACGGCTTGAAACAGTCAACGAGGAACTCTTCAAGCATCGTGAGCACCTGGAAGATCTGGTGAAGGAACGTACCGAGAAACTCGTGGCATCGAATGTGTCTCTGCAACAAGAGATTGCAGATCGTAAACAGGCTGAAAAAGCTTTGCAAGAAAGTGAGGAGAGGTATCGGAATCTAGTTGAAACTTCACCTGATGTTATTTTTGGCCTATCTGCTGAAGATGTTACAATTTCATCCTTAAACCCTGCATTTGAAAAAATTGCAGGATGGTCTGACAAAGAATTCATAGGAGAAAATTTTTCCTCCATTATACATCCTGACAACCTATCTCTTGCTATGGAAAAGTATCAACAGGTATTGAATGGGAAAGCCACTTCCACCTTTGAGTTAAAAGTTTTTTCCAAGTCCGGGGATATTATAGTGGGAGAGTTCATAGCCGTTCCAGAAGTGCAAAATGGAAAGGTAATAGGTGTTCTCGGATTCGCACGCGATATAACGAAACGAACAAAAACTGAAGAAGCGCTCAGGGAAAGTGAAGAACTTTTCAGATCTCTCAGCGAAAATACTCCAGATATCATTTACACATTGGATCAGAACGGAGCTTTTACTTATATCAATTCTGCTTTTAAAGAGATTTTGGGATATGAGAGAGAGGAAGTCATTGAAAAATATTTTATAGACTTTTCCAAGGAAGAAGATAAAAGAGAATATGTTTGTCTCTTCAAAAGAGTCAGAGACGGGAAGGAGACAATCAGAGATTTTTCAGGAAATTTGATGCACAAGGATGGATCTCCTCGACTCTTCAATGCGTGCGCATCTCCAAACTTCGATTCTGAAGGGAGGCTTAGAGGTATGGTTGGCCTTTTAAAGGACATCACTGAACATCGCAGACTCGAAGCCCAATTCCAGCAGGCCCAGAAGATGGAAGCAATAGGAACTCTGGCGGGAGGCATTGCTCATGATTTCAATAATCTTCTCATGGGTATACAAGGCAATGTCTCACTTATGTTATTGGATATTGATGAGGACCATCCTCATTATGAAAAATTGACCAGTATAGAACAATCAATACGAAGTGGAGCGAACCTGACGAAACAACTCCTGGGATTTGCACGAGGTGGAAAGTATGAAGTAAATTCTATAGACTTAAATGAGTTGATCAGGAAGACCTCATACATGTTCGGTCGCACTAAGAAAGAGATTCAAATCTACTGTAATTATCAGAGTCACATCTGGCCAATAGAGGCAGATCAAGGGCAGATTGAGCAGGTGCTCTTGAATCTTTATGTCAACGCATGGCAGGCTATGCCTGGGGGGGGCGAATTGTATATTGAGACTGAAAATATAGACCTAAGTGAGGAGTTTGCCAGACCCTATCAAGTGGAGCCTGGCAGATATGTGAAAGTCTGTATTTCAGATACAGGGATTGGCATGGATGAAGAGACACAACAAAGAATGTTTGATCCGTTTTTTACCACAAAAGAGAAGGGGAGGGGGACAGGATTGGGTTTAGCTTCCGTTTATGGAATCATCAAGAACCATTCGGGTCTTATAGAAGTCTCCAGCCAAAAGGGGGAGGGAACGAGCTTTATTATTTATCTGCCAGCCTCTGAAAGGGTGTTTCTCAATGATGTAACAATATTCCATGAAGACATAATGAGAGGAGATGAGACCGTCCTTCTTGTTGATGATGAGGAGTTCATTATCGATGTTGGTGAAAAGATGTTGAAGAAGATGGGCTACACGGTATTGACAGCCAGGAACGGAAAGGAAGCAATAAATCTCTGTGAAAAGAACAGAGAGGATATTGACATTGTGATACTCGATATAATCATGCCTGACATGAGAGGTGAGGTCACTTACGAGAGGTTGAGAGAGATCAATCCAGATATTGCAATACTTCTTTCAAGTGGTTACGATGTTGATGAACAAGCGACCGAAATTATAGATCGTGAATCAGCCTGCTTTATACAAAAGCCGTTCAATATAAAACAACTCTCTCAGAGTATAAGAGAGATTCTTGACAAAAGATAGGAGAAACGGAAAAAACATTGTATTTGTTATTCGACAGAGATTTGGCGCTATTATGTTCATAATACAGCAACATTTTTGGATACTAACAAGAAATCCATGAGAGAAAGATCCACCATTACCTCAAAAGAAAGTCAAAAGAACTTGCGCCATATGCCTGCTACAAAACACATGTATTCAGTCTTCATGATGCTATTTTTTGTCGTTTCTTTTTCAGGTCTCCTCACAAGCTGTGGAACATTGTCAAATGGTCGTTTAGGACAAAATAATGACATCCACTCATCTGATTCAAGAAGATTCGTGGGCTCTGTACGAGATGCATTCCTTGATTACCGGACACTCATCCCTGCTGCTGCAGCTCTTGTATTTGCTGTGGATGATCTTGATGAAAGGGTATCCGACTGGGCCACAAAGGAAAATCCCATTTTTGGATCTGAGGAATGTTCAAGGGATGTGAGCGATGCTCTCAGGGCAACTCTCCTGATTGAAGCACTGAGTACAGCGATGGTTGCTCCTCAAGCGGGCGGTTACGAGAAAAAAGAGCATTCAAGGTCAAAAGTCGTAGGTGTGGAACTTCTTGCAATGGGGGTCACAGGCGGTTTGACAGTGGCTATAAAAAACTCAGTTGAACGCAACAGACCCGATGACAGTAACGAAGAGAGCTTCCCCTCCGGACATGCCTCCGGGGTTTTTTCCTATGCGTTCTTGGCCAATCGTAATCTTGAGCGAACACGATTGTCCACTCCATTGAAATTATCATTGCAGACGATGAATGTCTGTCTTGCTGCAGGGGTTTCTTGGGCAAGAGTTGAGGGAGATAAGCATTTCCCATCAGATGTTTTGGCAGGTGCGGCCCTGGGTCATTTTGTGACATCTGCCATATTCAATACCTTCATTGAAATGCCTGATCAAAAGAATTATAGCTTTATGATATTCCCATGTAAAGGAGGAGCGGTTGCTCAACTCTCATTTGCATTTTGAATGAATGACCATGCACGAATGGGAGTGAAGGGCATCAAGGAAGGGGAGCATTAGCTATAAACTGATACCATTTGGATGTATTGATTATTGGAACATTATCTGACAATGTAAGAAAAGAAGCAGGATCATTTTTTCTCTACAGGGTATCCGGCCTTCTCCCATTTGAGCCAGCCTCCCTTGAGAGCATACACTTTCTTGTATCCTTTTTTTATGAGCTTCCGTGCCAGACCGGCACTTGTGTGTTCACCAAGTCACGCGCAATACAACACAAGAGTCTTGCCCTTTGAGTATTTGTCGGCCCAAGATTTGAAATTCATGGGATCTTCCCATACCGCTCCCTTGATTTTCAAAGTACTGGTCTGCCAGTCTTTGGCAATACGGACATCAATAATAATTACATCTGAATTTCCAAGAAGTTTTTTGAGTTCCATTATGGTCATACGGGGAGCATTTTCTCCAGATTGAACCTCAGTTATGAATAATCCAAATAGAATCAGACACAATGTTGTGACCAGAATCTTTACCCTTGTACATTTCTTCATCTGAGTCTCCTCTTTCAAACTCTTCCCTTGTACCAAACATCACTCCACCATTGCATAAAGAAGATTCTCTTCCTTCCAGACTTTCACTTCACATTCCTTTTCAGAGAGTGAATATATCTTCTCTTCGTCTACATGGAATTTTACATCGCTCGACTCAATTATAAAAAGCGAAACTCTCTTTTCTCCCTTGTCATAACAAAGGTAAGCCACATCATTCTTGCCGAGGTGGCACTTTCCACCACCTGCAAGCCGAAGTCCCCGGTCTGTCAGGTCCGGAATTTCAATTCCAAATCCTAACCTCTTTTCAAACCAACCTGATACATCTTTTATTGCATCGGCATGAAAAGTCATTGCAGGATCGCTGAGATGGTCATTCACAGTGAGAGTTGTTATCTCATCAAGACTTTTGAATTTACTTTCAAATGGATTGAAATAGACGAAAAGTATTGCTATAACACCTAGAATCGGTAAGAACTTCTTCCACCATATGCTGTGCATGAACTCACTATCCGTTGTTGCCTGGACATTCATATTTATTTTAGTGAGAAGCCGTTCTGGAGGGTCGGTTTTTTTCAATTCTTCTTTGATCTGCAATTCGATCTGTGAATCCAGGGTGTACAGCTTCCTGCAAAAAGGACACAGGTCCGTATGCTTTCTCGCTGATTCAACTTTACTCATTTCAAAAAGATCCTGGCTGCTCAGCCATCTTTTAAACTCAATGCAATCCATTACGGTGTTACCTGTCTTTTTTGAACTTTCGCAACTCCACAACATCTCCGTTATGGGAATTCTCTTTCAGTATATTCACTATCTCATTCTTGAGAAACACTTTGGCTCGTGAAAGACGGGACATCACAGTTCCAATGGGAATTCTAAGATACTCTGATATCTCCTGATATGTCAGATCCTCCATGTAGTAAAGGAGAATCGGAGACTTATACTTTTCAGGGAGTGTCTCCAAAATTTGCTGGATCTGTGAATTCTTGGCTTTTCGCTCTAATACTTTTTCAATGTCATAGTTCTCTGCCACTCCTTTCAACAGAGCTGCATAATCATTACATTCGTTAAACTCAAACTTCTGTTTTCTTTCATTAATAGTGAGTTCTCTCAAAAAGACACTTCTTAAAATTTTGAAGAGCCAGCTCTTGCATTTGGTTTCATCACGAAGCTGACTCAATCTTTTTAGGGCTATGTGGAGGGTCTCCTGTACTAGATCTTCGGCATCATACGTATTGCCCGTGTATCGCAGAGCCATATTGTATAAAAACGTGACATGTGGATATACCAGTTTATTGAAACGTTGATTGTTTCTTTTACTCTTTGAAAACAATGAGAGAATCCATTCATCCTTTCCTACTCTGTGAGGCTCTCACAAAGTACAGTGAGGTTTTGAGGAATTTCATGAGCGCGGTAACGTATTATGCCCTTCTTATCAATAATAACAACAGTGGGGATCCCCTGTATTCGAAAAAGCTTTGTGACGTGGCTCCCTTCGTCTATAGCAACGGGATAGTCAATTCTATATTTTTTTATGAAACGTTTAACTTTTTCGGGTGAGTCATTGATCCCTACATTTACCGCCAAGACTTGGAGACCCTTGGAGGCAAATTGAGAAGAAATTTTTTTCAGTTTGGATATTTTGTCTTTGCACCCCGGACACCACGTTGACCAAAAAAGCAGGAATAGAGGATTGTTGCTTTTTATTCTCTCCGATTGAATCTCTTTTCCGTCCATGGCCTTGAGAAGAAATGTGGGGCATTTCTCCCCCACTTCCGCAGGAAAACCGATTTTGCATAAAGCCAATATGAGAATAACTCCCATAATCAAAACTCTTCCTGAATTCATCCTTTCCTCCACATTTCTAAATCATCAAATGAAGAAGCACATTATAATCTGTTAACAGATGCAATGAATGAAATGCATTGTAGATCTCTTCATGAAAAAATCAAAAAAGTAATTGTCCCATCTTAATGAGGAAATACTCACCCAATCCGATCATCAATATCCCCAGTACCTTTTTAATCTTAACCATCCATTCCCCTGATTTTGGCAGGGTTGCTAAAACACCTGAGAATGTGCCAATCATGATCAATAAGATGCTCATTCCGAATGCGAATACAAATAAGAGGCTACCACCCAACAAAATATTTTTCGTTGATGCTACATATGCCAAAAGGACACCCAAAACCGGGGTAGTGCACGGACCGGCGATAAAGCCGGAACACAAACCGATAATAAATATCCCAACATATCCGCCCCTTTTGATCTCTTTTTTTGGAGCGAACACTGGAATCTGAAAAACATCCAGCATGGCCAATCCAAGGACGATAACTATATTTGCTAAGATGAAATATGCGTAGGGGTTGGTAGAGATTTGTCCGAATAGCCTCCCCGTAATGGCTGCAAACACCCCTAGAGTAGAATATGTCACAGCAACACCGATAACATAGAATAGGGAAAGAAGAAAACCTTTGAGCTTAGATCCCCCGACATTTCTGCTCCCAACGAAACTCGCTGTGATGGGAATCATGGGGTAAACACAGGGGGTAAAACTTACGAGGAGACCACCCATAAAGGCAGCAACGAAGGACATTATTATGGACGCTTTCAGATAAAGTTCTATGTTTCCTAGAAGGTTCTCCATAAACTGTTTTCTCCGCAACAATGTAAATAAGCGCCCATCCACAAATGGTTCTTTTCCACAATTTCTACATCAAACCAAGATGGGGGGACATATTGAATATGTCTCTCATAATTCCCGTGGTTAAAATCTTCGTCTCACTTGTCCTTATATAAAAATAGTTCATTTCTGGATAGACACAGATTAAGAAATTTCTTCCTTGAATGGTTTATTAACGAGTTCAAGTATATATCATGGGCCTATGGACCTGTCAATGAAAGAGAGTTGAATGTCAGCATATCTTATCATCTTCATATCGAATTTTAGAAAAAGAATGCGTCTTGAAGAGAGTGTAACCGGATATTTTCCTGGAATGATGTACTCATAAATCCTTTGCAAGAATAACCATTCACGGGTTCGAGATTCATAGGTTGCAGATTCAAGAAGAACGAAGAGATAAAGAAGAGTTGTATGCATGTGGAGGACATTGAGGCTGATAACACTATGATGTCTGAGCGAAAAGTGTATTTCTAGTCTTTCTCTCTTCTGACACCTGAAACCAAGTTGAGCGTATTTGTAATGGGACATTTTCACCACACAAGAGCATCAGTGATAAGATCTGTGGACGGTTGCTTACAAATACATGCACTTTGGATAAATGAAAAGGTTAGAATGAAGATAACAGACCATATTGTATCAAAAAAACCACTCCAAAACTTTTTCTTAATTTTCACATATTTTCATAATAAAGAGACCTTAGGAGACATTTCTATTCCAATTCTTTTATCGGAGGGAGTTGATTGAATCTTGAAAGAATTTTTGCATGTGATTCCCGTTCAGCCTGCTCTATTTTTGACCGTTTCCATAAGGACCTTGGATTCAAGGTCTACTCCAACTCGAAGACATCTGAGCCCCCGTACTCCTGGTAATTCCTCCAACTCCATTTCTTCAATCTCCCCGGTGAGGTATCCGTGAGAACAAAGAAAGTTAATGTGATGACGTATCTCCTTTGCTTCTTGGGGTTGAGAGTATACAATTGCAATCTTCCCGGGCTGGGTAAGTCGCTCTCTTCTTCCTTTCACTTCTGCTTTGTCAAGACGGGACTTAATTATTTCCTGGCGTATATCATAAGACCCGTCCACGTCGAATCGCTTCTCATCGAAACGGAAACGAATTGAGAGCGCAGTATCTTGGACCAGAATAAGATGAGCCGTATCAAGGGGGACTCTAAGAGAAGATTTAAGCTGCTCCGTGTGCCAGGCCATACCACAGGCCATTTGTATTTGCCAGAGACGAAAATTTTTTAAATAGAGTTCATCAAATCCGCCGTTTTCCATGAGAGAAGCACCTGTGTATATCAAATAGTCTATACCATCTGTTCGGTGTCTCTCAAAGTAATGAGGAAATATGGACTGGAGTTTCGATTCTTCTTCATCTATATAGTGGGTGAGCGTATCATTTAGTATGGAGACGCTCTCCTCAAAGTCCTTCCTCAGGCCATAGACTGTACCCATGTTTGGATCAATGGCAGATTCATATGTATCTACGGCACGGGACACCTTCAGTCCAAAGCTCTTCAGATGTGGAAAGACAGACTCAACCTCTTCTTTAAGAAACTTCACAACCGACAACTCATCACCTGTTCCTATCTTGTCTTCTATCTTACTAAGATAGCTTTGAATACGTTCAATCAATTCTTCAAGGATGAGCATTGGTTTGGTTTGGTTTGCTATTGAAATTGCGTTGAGGGCCAAATTGAGATGTTCAGACAGGTCCTCCTGAACAGCTCGATTTCGCTCGTTTGTGGATCCACGGATATCGGACACCCCATAGAGGGGATACACGTCTCTGAAGACAATGGACTCAATTTCAGAGGCTTTTCCCATTCGAAGATTTTCAAGATGGTGAAATGCCGCCTCCTGGAAACGCCATTCCACGGTAGGATGAACCGCCGTACATTTTTCTTTAATGATGCCTTGTACTCGAGTATCCAAATCATCTAGAGCTTTTTTTACAATCATTGAAAATAATGGCTGGATATGAGTCATAAGCATGGTATCCATGACTCCAAGGTCTCTTGGCTCTGGAGATCCGATATGCAAGATCCCAATGTTTTCATCTTTATACTCAAGCGGAGCCATCAGCATTGATCTTATACCCATTTTGAGGGATTCTTCTTTCGGTTGTTCAGGTGAGCATTCCTCCAAAATATCAGGGACAAGCAGTATCTCTTTGTTTACTATAGCTTTCTCGTAAAAAGTTCCCTCAAACGTTGAAATGGGGATATGACGAGTGTCAGCAAAAATACAGCAATTCTTCATTTCGCATCCCGAGCTCAGTTGAAGAATATTATCTCCATGAATAGCGTCCAAACCGGCTATGAGTTTTGGACGACGAAAGAGAGTACGAAGCCTTTCCTGTAGGTGAAGGAATCCTTCCTGAGAAACAATAGACTCTTGATTAATGAGATCCCTCTCCAGAGCGGAGATGATCTCAGACTCTGTAACGTCCACTGCCTTAAACACAGTAAACCCGTGCAATTCAAAATGTTCTGGAGGTAAAATCTCACGCAGCACCTTGGGGTCAGTGAGATTTTCTTGTATCAAGGTCAGTTCTTTGTCTGTGAGACTCTTGGGTTTCCCGATCGCATGAGTTTCTACAAATCGGAAATCAAATGTAATTTTGAAATAGGAATCCAGTCCTGTAACAGGGTCCGGCACAATATGGACCAGTGGATATTCAAAATTTTGATGAATCCCGTAAAACTTTTCCAAGATGAATAGATAGGCCCTTATAACCCGGCCAGCATTAAATCTCTTTTCATCCACATTTCGCCTTCCCCGAAATGATCCATCCTCATTGAGGAATAAACGCTGAAAGTGAGGAGAGACAAAAAAAGGCTTTATGGTGAAGGGAATCACTGCAGCTACAGCTTCCGTATCCCATGATAATGGTGCAAATATCAGGCTCATCAGTTCGTTTACAAGGGCACTGTGAGGTTCCAGGGTTGAGAGATCCTCAATTGGCTGTAATAATTCAGGCGCCTGTTCGAGCTTCTCTTGGAGTTCTGTTATATGACAGGGCATTGAACCGGTGGAATTGTCTGTGATATTATTTATATAGTCGATAAGAGGCTTCAAACTCAGCACGCAACGGAATGGATAATTTTTCAGAAAATTTTCCATAGTCGACCTCCTTTATCAGGTCTCTCTATCAATGATCTTTACTGACCGTCCTGTGTCTTTTCCTGATTTTCTTTTACAGAGAGTTAAATCTGTATCAAATATGGCACCCGTACATTCACCTATGATGAAAGCCAGAGCACGTCCCCACAGAGGTTGGGTTTGCGGGGACGTGAAGAAAAGGATTTGTACTCCTGCTTTTCTTTCTTCAGTACTGTAGAATCGCCATGTCCCGGAAAGACTTGTGTATCATCAGGTAAGGTGAAAATCTTGCTGGTTATGGATTCCACTATCTGATGAAAGGTTGATGGTGAAGATGTCTTGCCGGGTCCACCCGGAAAAAGAGTGTCGCCGGATATGAGATACTTACCGAACAAGAAGCATATGCTGCCAGGAGTATGTCCGGGGGTATGCAAAACCTTGAACTTTATGTTCCCAAGTGTTATGAAATCCCCATCATGTAAAAGGACCTCCGGCGCTGAAGGCAAATTTCCACTGTCTGCGGGGTGAACAGCGACCGGAACGTTGAGTTCGGATCGCAGTTGGGTAAAAGAACCAAGGTGATCCCAGTGATCGTGAGTGATTACTATATACTTGGGATCCGTCCCTTTCAGTCGTTCAAGAACCTTTGGAGTATCGCCCGGAGCATCCACAACAAGACTCTCTTTGGTTGATTGACAAACTACAATATAGGAATTCGTTCCAAAAGGCCCCAGTTCAAGCTTCTCGATCTGTACATCATTATCCTTCACCACAATCGTCATTTTGCACCTCCCGTAGCAAATTCAATGATTTTCAACCCGGAAAACGTTTCTCACACACTTTTTCCTGCCAAAATGCCTGCTCAATTATGTATTCTTATTTTGTATTAATAAAACAGAATAGAACAGATTTGCGAAGAAGTCAAATTTTGGTGCAAATATCGAAAAGAAAAAAGACTTTTTCGTCGACAGTTTGCCGATGCCACCAGACAGCTTATGGATTTTGAGGGCATGGATTCAGGTTATTTCAATCAGAACTATAGAACTGATAATATATATTCATTAAGCTACTCTATCAAAGCTTTTAAAAGGATTTTCAAAAACAATCTATTCAAAGTGAGAATGCTGGTTAAGGGTCTGTAAGGGAATCACTGTTACATATGGGCACTCAGATTAATGTCAGATTCATTTGATTCGAAAATGCAAAACCAGAGGAATAGTTGAACTTATTTCAAGGATTTTATGTTTGAAGATAAGGAAAAGATGGCCTGAAGATGAAATGAGATAATGTGAAGTTAATTCTGCTCAGACCATAATAAGCTCTTATGATTTATAAAAAAGGATGATATTGGTTGTACGCAGACATTTGACTGGACTTTTCTTATGTTTAATGTATACTAAATATAATCATTTCAGTAGACATTTCTCAATCTGTGTACAACACAAAAATAGAAATGCTGAAATTCAAAAACTCCTCTCTACCATGATACAGAGGGAGGATGATTCATATGATATAGGCGTTTCGTTATGATACGGTCCTTTTTTATCTGAGGAGGATGGAATTTCGATGAGAATGTCTTGTAGAGGAAGATACGCTACCAGGGCAATGATTGAACTGACTCTCAATCACGGGAAGGAACCTCTCCCACTGAAAACCATTGAGAAAAACCAGGGAATTTCAAGGAAATATCTGACCCAATTAATGAGTGGATTGAAACTCGCCGGACTTGTCAGAGTTGTCAGAGGGAAAAACGGAGGGTATATGTTGAGTCGCCCACCCTCAGAAATCACTCTGGCGGACATTCTGTTCTCTGTTGAAGGAGACATGTCACTCGTTGACTGCGTGCAGGACCAAAGATTATGCTACCGATCTGATGAATGCCTTGCGATTCCGACCTGGCTGGAACTCAGTCAGTTGATAAAAGACTATCTAAAATCCATTACTTTGGCAGACGCTGTTAAAAAGGGGATTCTGTCTCAATCCTCTGAAGCTGATGAGGAATGAGACGATAGGCCATTTGAACCTGGAAAGCAAGACTTTTCAATATATTTTACTGCAAATGTTCAGCCGAAATACTGTAAAATTCCATACAAGGGAATTATTATAGCTTCTCAATAGTATCGAGTAAGGAATATATTCCTGCCCATATGAGAGAATAAGAGCGCCCCCATCTTTTGTGCCTGGAATTTTTAGGAATTACCAATTACTCATCTCTCTTACCGGTTTCTTTATTCCTTTCTAAGGCATCTCTTATCTTATTGATCTGGCTCTCTAAAGTTTTTTGCCTTCTTGAAATGCTGAGAATGTAGAAAAATATTATAACCCAGGTTACGCCGAAAGCGGCAAAAAGGTAAGGAGCATTTCCCATCAGTTATTCCTTTCTGTTTTTTCATCCTCTGATAAGGCTCTGATCTCTTCTCCATCAAGTCTCATCTTCTCTAACCTGATTCTGCTGACCAGTAAAGTAAAAAAAAGGAGGCAAAAGGCCATGAGTGTCAGTATGAGTGTGAGCTTCATGGGATCGGATATGTTGATGCCCTTGGGCGTAATTATCACTGGATGTATGGTCCTCCAAAGTCTCACCGCAAGGAAGGTGATTGGAACATTTACGAATCCTATGATACCGAAGACGGCGGAGAAGTTTGAACGCCTGTTTTCTCCTGCAGCTCCCCTCAGTATAAGATAGGCTGCATAAATGAACCAAAGGATAAGGGTTGTGGTCAGTCTGGGGTCCCATGTCCACCATACATTCCATATGGGTTTGGCCCATATGGGACCAGTAATCAAAACAATGGAACAGAATATAACCCCGATCTCAGCAGAGCAAAAAGCCATGATGTCCCACTTGTTCTCTCTTTTGTAGAGGTAGAGGATACTCCCCACAAAAGTAATGAAAAAGGCAAAGAAGGCCAAGAAGGCGGACGGCACATGAATATAGAAGATTTTCTGGACAAGCCCCATTGTCTTTTCAATAGGGGCATAAATAAATATGGCATAGAGAGCCGCCAGCATCACAACACATGTGGCAAGTTCCAGAGTTCTTATTGTCGCAGATTTTCCTTTCAATGTCATTCCTCTATAATAAAACCGAATGTTAGGTATGCCAGGAGAAGGAAAGTAAGATCAAAGGCTGTCATGAGTTTGAGCCATGAATAGGCTTCTGTTATGGGTTTCCCAGCCAAGACCAGACCTGTGGATTTCACAGATGCGAGAACCACGGGAATAGATATGGGGAAAACCAGAATAGAAAGAATCACGTCCCTTGCCCTGGTGGTTGCGGACATGGCCGAGAATATCGTGCCGATGGAAGAAAAACCCAATGTGCCCAAGAAAATAATCAGCCCAAGAGGGAAGAGAACGGGGATGAGGTTCACATTGTACAAAAGGGTAAATATGCACAGAGTGATAATTTCCATGATGACCATGAATATGAATGTTCCTATCATCTTTGCAAGATAAATTCCCCAGGGACTTATGGGGCAGAGAAGGAGACCAGAGAGAGTCCCCCTGTCGCGCTCACTGCCAAAGGATCGACTCAACCCCAGAAGACCTGAGAACAGAAATGCAACCCACAGTATCCCGGGAGTGGTTGTGCTCAGATTCGTGAAGCCGATTTCAAAGGCGAAGTGAAATATGATGAGAATCAGAAAAGAGAAGAGGCACATCGAGAGGATCGTTTCTTTGGTTCTGAGTTCTGATGTGAGATCTTTCCAAACGATGGCCCATAGTTTTTGCAGAAAACTCATATCAGGTTAAGATAATCCTTTCTCACCGGTAAGTTGAAAATAGATTTTCAGGAAGTCTTTTTGCACTGTTTCTGAG
>JAXHSZ010000293.1:0-12973 GCA_034190725.1 Thermodesulfobacteriota bacterium | reverse complement strand
ACCTTCGTGATCGCCGAGGTCAATGTGGTCTTCCCATGATCAACATGACCTATCGTCCCTATATTCACATGCGGCTTCGTCCTCTCAAATTTCTTCTTAGACATGCCATTGTCCTCCTTCTCAGGAATTTTACATATCCTATATTGATCTTATGATATTCTCAGTCATAGAAGAGGGGACCGGATCGTAATGGGAAAACTTCATTGTATATGTGGCTCTCCCTTGTGTTGCTGATCGGAGGCTAGTGGAATAACCAAACATCTCAACCAGGGGCACCCTGCCATCTATAACTTTACCGCCTGCCCTCACATCCATACAAATGATCTTACCACGTCTGGAGGTGAGATTGCTGATAACATCTCCAACAAATTCCTCTGGAACCACCACCTCAACAAACATGATTGGTTCCAGTAGAATTGGGGATGATTTCTTTGCTCCTTCTCTGAAGCCTATGGACCCGGCAATTTTGAATGCCATCTCTGACGAATCGACCTCATGGTAAGAACCATCATATAGTGACACCTTAACATCAACTACGGGATACCCTGCAAGGACTCCCCTCTCCATAGCTTCCATAACACCCTTTTCTACTGCCGGAACATATTCTTTTGGTACCTTTCCCCCTACTATCCTGTTCACAAACTCGAACCCTGCACCCCTCTCAAGCGGTTCTAATTCAAGATAAACGTGACCATATTGTCCACGTCCTCCGGATTGTCGAACAAACCTGCCTTCTGTTTTCACTGATTCTGTGATGGTTTCTTTAAAAGCAACCTGAGGCTTACCCACATTAGCGGCAACATGATACTCCCTCAGGAGTCTGTCAACAATGATTTCAAGGTGTAACTCACCCATGCCAGAAATAATTGTCTGGTTTGTTTCATCATCCATTCGGATTTTAAATGAAGGGTCCTCTGCAGCTAATTTACCAAGAGAGACTGACATTTTTTCCTGATCAACCTGGGTCTTGGGTTCAATCGCAATGGAAATAACAGGTTCAGGAAAATCCATGGATTCCAGGGTGATCGGACTCCCCTCATCACAGAGAGTATCACCGGTACCTGTATTCTTTAACCCAATAGCTACAGCAATATCTCCTGCATAGACCTTCTTTATCTCTTCCCTTTTATTAGCGTGTACCTTCAAAAGACGTCCTATTCTTTCTTTCTTTCCTTTAGTAGCGTTGTACACATACGAACCACTCTCAAGAGATCCGGAATATACCCTAAGAAAATACTGTTGTCCTACAAAAGGATCATTCATTACTTTAAAGGTGAGGGCAGAAAAAGGGGTGTTGTCGTCCGCGTTTCGTATCACTTCTTCCCTGTTCTTTCCGTATCCTCTGATGGGAGGAACATCCTTCGGAGAGGGAAGATAGTCTACGATCCCATCCAACAATGGCTGGATACCCTTATTCTTAAACGCTGAACCACAGAAAACAGGAATGAGTTTATTGGCGAGAGTAGCATTTCTTATGGCTTTCTTGATCTCATCGTTTGTAATGATCTTGCCTTCCAGGTACCTTTCCATGATCAGATCATCTTGCTCTGCTACAGACTCAATGAGTTTTAACCTGTATTTATGCGCAGAATCCGTCAGTTCCGATGGTACTTCTTCTTCTCTGAATCTGGCCCCTAAAGTACTCTCATCATACACCACAGCTCTCATCTTGATGAGATCAATAACTCCCTTAAAATTTTCCTCTCTGCCCACAGGGAGTTGGAGTACTGCAGGATTGCTGCGAAGCTTATCCACAATCATATCAACAGCTTGAAAAAAATCGGCCCCCACCCTGTCCATTTTATTGATGAAGGCAATCCTGGGAATATTATATTTATCTGCCTGTCTCCAAACTGTCTCTGATTGAGGCTCAACCCCTCCAACCGAACAAAATATAGCCATAGCCCCATCAAGAACTCGTAGAGACCTTTCAACCTCTATTGTAAAATCAACATGTCCAGGAGTATCAATGATGTTTATTCTATTGTTATTCCATGAACATGTCGTTGCTGCTGAGGTTATTGTAATACCTCGTTCTTGCTCTTGTTCCATCCAATCCATGACGGCTGATCCATTATGGACTTCACCCATCTTATAGGATACTCCGGTGTAGTACAGTATGCGCTCCGTAGTAGTGGTCTTGCCCGCATCTATATGAGCCATGATTCCAATATTTCGCGTATTCTCTATCGGTATTAGTCTTGCCAACTTTCTTCCAACCCTGAAAACATAAAAAAAGACTCAAGCTACAGATTGAATAGACAAAGAACAATTAAAACTCCTTCTCTAAAAAGTTCGTGTCAATCCTTTTGAGGTCAAAGACCTCTCTCATATATCAATCTGGTGAAGCTGGGCCTTCTCTCTTTAGAAAAGATATTTGATATGGTATAATTACCAACGATAATGGGCAAAAGCCTTGTTGGCTTCAGCCATCTTATGAACATCTTCCTTTTTTTTAACAGACGCACCACGATTATTGGCGGCATCGATCAACTCCGCAGCCAGCTTTTCCACCATTGTCTTCTCCTGCCTCTTCCGAGCAAAATTGATCAACCACCGAATAGCCAAAGCAATCCCTTGTTTCGGTCTCACTTCCACCGGCACTTGATATGTGGATCCACCGACCCGGCGAGACTTCACTTGAATAGCCGGCCTTACATTATCTAAAGCCTTTTGGAAAATTTTCATGGGATCGGACTTTGTCCTTTCCCTGATAAGGTCAAATGCACCGTATATGATAGACTCCGCCAGGCTTTTTTTACCTTTCAACATGATGACATTGATAAACTTGGCAACAAGTACATCTTTATACTTTGGATCTTGTAGTATTTCTCTCTTCGGGACTTCTCTTCTTCTAGGCATCTATACACCCCAAGGGTCTTGAATATTATGGCTTTTCATCCATTACATTTCATTGGATTATCAGTAGGAATTTTCGACGTTTTATTTCGGCTTTTTCACTCCATATTTAGACCGGCCCCTCTTCCTGTCTTGAACTCCCCCGGAATCGAGGGTCCCCCTTATGACGTGGTATCTCACGCCAGGCAAGTCCTTGACTCTGCCCCCTCTGATTAAGACAACAGAATGCTCCTGAAGATTGTGCCCAACTCCCGGAATATACGAAGTTACCTCTATACCATTCGTCAGTCTTACTCTTGCTACCTTTCTCAAAGCTGAATTCGGCTTCTTGGGTGTTGAAGTATAAACACGCATACAAACGCCCCTCTTCTGGGGTGAATTTTTCAGTGCAGGAGAGTTTGTCTTCTTCTTCGTCTTCTTTCGTCCTTTCCTTACCAGCTGATTAATTGTAGGCATGATACTCCCTCATTTAACTCTCAAATCCAATATTCACAAACTATATATAATCTCAATAATCACCTTGATTGTCAAGCTTTTTTATGGATAAATCATCGCTTTTTTCTTCTTGAACAAAAACATCTTCACCAGCATTATGAACATCTATCTCAACATTCCTGTACCCTGGAAAACCTGTTCCAGCAGGGATCAGCCTTCCCATGATCACGTTTTCTTTTAAACCTCTCAAATAATCGTATTTTCCTTCTATACTGGCTTGAGTCAATACTTTAGTGGTCTCTTGAAAGGAAGCAGCAGAGATGAAACTGTCAGTGCTCAATGAGGCTTTGGTGATTCCCAGAAGCAGGGATTCTGCAACAGCTGGTTTTTTGCCTGCTGCCCTTACCCTCTCATTCTCCTCTTCAAAGACATGTCTCTCTACTTGTTCTCCAACAAGAAAATCTGAATCACCGACGTCCTTTATCCGTACTCTACGGAGCATCTGTCGTACAATGACTTCGATATGTTTATCGTTTATTTTCACACCTTGAAGTCGATAAACCTCCTGAACCTCATCCACCAAATACCTGGCGAGTTCCTTATCTCCAAGGATGTGCAGGATGTCATGAGGATTGGATGGTCCATCCATAAGGGGTTCCCCTGCTCTGACTGTATCCGATTCATGAACACTTACGTGCTTTCCTTTAGGGATTAGATATTCCTTGGTTTCACCAACGTCAGGGGTAATCATGACCCTTCTCTTCCCCTTGGCATCTTTGCCAAAAGAAACTACCCCGTCAATTTCACTTATTACAGCACATTCCTTTGGTTTCCTTGCTTCAAACAACTCGGCAACTCTCGGCAACCCCCCGGTTATGTCTTTTGTCTTTGTGGTCTCTCTTGGTATTTTGGCGATAACATCTCCGGCATTGACCATATCTCCTTCATTGACAACAATATTTGCTTTCATTGGAAGGAGATACCTTGCAAGGGATTCAGAGCCCGGCAATTTTGCAGTGCGGCCGCTTTCGTCCTTAATGGAAACCCGTGGACGTGTATCCGGATCCTTTGAATCGGCAATAACCTTTCTGGAAAGACCGGTAACTTCGTCCACTTGCTCATGCATGGTTATGCCCTCAATAATATCTCCAAATTTAACTTTGCCGGAAACCTCAGTTAAAATAGGAGTAGTATATGGATCCCACTCTGCAATCAGCTCCCCTGGATTTACAACACTTCCCTCTTTGATTTTGAGTTTTGCACCATAAATAAGGGAATACCTTTCTCTTTCTCTCCCTTTATTGTCAATTACCGCAAGCATCCCGTTACGATTCATAACAACCAGGTCACCCTGTTTGTCTGTTACAGTGGTTAAATTTATAAACTTAACCTCTCCTTCATTTCTGGCCTCAAGAGTGCTCTGTTCCACACGTCTACTGGCTGTCCCACCAATATGGAATGTCCTCATGGTCAGCTGAGTCCCTGGTTCTCCTATGGATTGGGCTGCAATCACCCCTACGGCTTCACCTAAGTTGACTTTCTTACCGCGAGCAAGATCTCTGCCGTAACACTCAACGCAGATACCGTTTTTTGATCTACAAGTTAAGACTGACCGTATTTTCACCGTTTCGCAACCGGCTTCCTCTATCTTTTCAACGAGACTTTCATCAATCTCCTGGTTGGCCTTCACAAGTATCTCTCCGGTAAACGGATCTTTGATATCTTCCAAGGCGACTCTCCCCAGTATTCGATCGCCCATACGTTCAATGATCTCCCCACCTTCCACAAGAGAAGAGACATAAATACCGTCCAACGTTCCACAATCATATTCGGTGATAATAGCATCCTGAGCAACATCCACCAATCTACGGGTGAGATACCCCGAATTAGCTGTCTTTAATGCAGTATCAGCCAAACCTTTTCGAGCACCGTGGGTTGAGATAAAATACTGAAGCACCGTCAACCCTTCTCTAAAATTTGCCGTTATTGGTGTTTCTATAATCTCTCCTGACGGTTTTGCCATGAGCCCTCTCATACCAGCTAACTGTCTTATCTGCTGGGCGCTTCCCCTTGAACCGGAATCTGCCATCATAAATATGGGATTAAAGCTGGGGACCTCTTTTTGCGCCCCATCATCCCTCTTCATTATTTCTGTACCCAGTTCATACAACATCTCGTCAGCGATATTTTCAGTGGCTTGGGCCCATATATCAATAACCTTATTATATCTCTCACCATCAGTGATAAGACCTTCTGTATATTGATTTTCTATCTCTCTGACTTCGTTATTGGATTCCTCTAAAAGCCTTGCTTTATTGGAGGGTATGAGCATATCTGCTATTGATATTGAGACTCCTGCTTTTGTAGCATATTCATACCCCAAATCCTTTAACCTGTCAGCTAAAATGACGGTCCTTTTGTTCCCACAGTGCCTGTAACATTGATCCACCAGATTGGTCAATTCTTTTTTATTCATAACACGATTCAGGCTACTGAATGGTATCTCATCAGGGACGATCTCTTTTAGAATGATTCTTCCAACCGTTGTTTCAACCAGCTCCCCGTCAATTCTCACCATTATTCTGGCATGGAGATCTACCTCTGAAGAATCATAGGCTGCTCTGACCTCTGCTGGATTGGAAAATACTTTACCTGTTCCTTTTACTGAATCTTTATCTCTTGTCAGATAATAGATACCCAGGACGATATCCTGACTGGGAACGATAATCGGCCTTCCATTAGATGGAGAAAGGATATTATTTGTAGACATCATCAAAACCCGTGCTTCGATTTGAGCTTCGATGGAAAGGGGAACATGAACAGCCATCTGATCTCCATCAAAGTCAGCATTGAAAGCTGCACATACCAAGGGATGCAATTGGATAGCTTTGCCTTCTATTAATACAGGTTCAAACGCCTGAATACCCAGTCTGTGTAAAGTTGGAGCTCTATTGAGAAGGATGGGAAACTCTTTTACTACCTCTTCCAAAGCATCCCACACCTCGGGTGTTTCCTTTTCAACCATCTTCTTTGCACTTTTAATGGTAGTAACGTATCCCTTTTCCTCCAACCTGTTATAAACAAAGGGTTTAAATAACTCTAAAGCCATCTTTTTGGGGAGTCCACATTGGTGCAACCTCAGTTCCGGGCCTATTACGATAACGGATCGACCAGAGTAATCTACCCGTTTCCCCAAGAGATTCTGCCTGAATCTTCCTTGCTTCCCTTTCAGCATATCACTCAATGACTTTAAAGGTCTTTTATTCCTCCCTGTGATGGCTCGTCCTCGTCTCCCATTGTCGAACAATACATCCACAGCCTCTTGAAGCATTCTCTTTTCGTTGTTAATGATTATCTCAGGAGCTTCAAGTTCCAAGAGTCTTTTCAGCCGATTATTCCTATTAATGACTCTTCGATAAAGATCATTCAAATCGGAGGTGGCGAATCGTCCTCCATCCAATGGAACCAATGGCCTCAAATCGGGTGGAATAACAGGGATAACCTGTAATATCATCCATTCAGGTTTATTATTTGAATTCCTGAAAGACTCTATGACTTTTAACCTCTTGGCAATCTTTTTTCTCTTTGCTTCTGAGGCAGTGTCCTTCATCTCCCTTCGAAGCTGTTCCGAAAGTGCTTCTATGTCAATCCTTTTCAGCATGTGTCTCACAGCTTCTGCACCCATTCCAGCAGAAAATCGGCCCCCGTATTCTTCTTTTGCTTTTCTATATCTCTCTTCTGTCAGTAAATCTCCAATATTGAAGGGAGTATCCCCGTTATCTGTAACTACATAGCATTCAAAGTATAAGATTTTCTCAACTTCTTTTAGGGTCATATCAAGAATGGCACTTATCCTACTGGGAAGACTCTTCAGGAACCAAATGTGGGCAACCGGTGAGGCAAGCTCTATATGGCCCATCCTTTCTCTTCGAACTTTCGACTGAATGACCTCAACGCCACACTTCTCACAAATAACACCTCGATGTTTCAGCCTTTTATACTTCCCACAATTACATTCATAGTCCTTCACCGGCCCAAAAATCTTGGCACAAAATAGGCCATCTCTTTCGGGTTTGAAGGTTCTGTAATTTATGGTCTCAGGCTTTTTGACTTCCCCGTGGGACCAAATCAAGATGGTCTCAGGAGATGCCAATGATATTCTGAGGGAACTAAAGCTCAGTGGGTTTTTTGGTTTTTCGAAGATTCCAAAGAAGTCTTCCACGGTTTATCCTCCTATACTTGAAGTCATAGTACCTTATTTTTCATTACAGTTAAAACGAATAATCCGGATCAGCTGGCACTCTGCCCCTTTTTTGTGTTCTGATCCTTCCCTTCTTCAACGAGGTTCACATCTAAGGCAAGACTTTGAAGTTCTTTTACCAAGACATTGAAGGATTCGGGCAGTCCTGACTCCAATACGTTTCCTCCCTTGACTATTGTCTCATAGGTTTTGGTCCTTCCCCATACATCATCGGATTTTACCGTAAGAAATTCCTGTAAGCAGTAAGCAGCGCCGTATGCCTCCAGCGCCCACACCTCCATCTCTCCCAATCTCTGTCCACCGAACTGTGCTTTTCCTCCAAGTGGCTGCTGAGTTACAAGGGAATACGGCCCAATGGATCTGGCATGAATTTTATCATCCACCAGGTGATGAAGTTTCATCATATAGATTATCCCAACAGTCACTTCTTGTTCAAAAGGTTCCCCTGTCCTTCCGTCATAAAGCGTGGTTTTGCCATTTGTTGGCAATCCCGCCAGATCGAGGTATCTTCTTACCTCATCTTCCGAAGCTCCATCAAAGACCGGAGATGCCATGTGTATGCCGTTTCTCAATTTCTTAGCGAATTCCATAACAGCTTCATCACTTGAATCATCGATGATTCGGTCGAAATCTCTTGAAGAATATATCTTTTTGATGTTTGATCGTATGATTTCAACACTGTAGTTTTTTTCTATGTGTTCATCTATGATATCTCCAAGGCTTTTTGCGGCCCAGCCAAGATGTGTTTCCAGGATCTGGCCCACATTCATCCTTGAAGGGACTCCTAATGGGTTGAGTACCATATCCACAGGTGTTCCATCCTTCAAATACGGCATGTCCTCCTCAGGGAGTATCCTGGAGAGAACACCTTTGTTCCCATGCCTGCCAGCCATTTTGTCACCAACTGACAGCTTTCCCTTGACAGCCACACTGATCTTTACCATCTTGATCACACCTGGGGGGAGTTCATCACCTCTTGTTATGCGGTTGATCCTCTGTTGAAACCCCAATCTCACCAAATCTATCTGTTCATTACAATTTTCTATAGTTCTATCAACTTCTGACTCAATTTCCCTTTCGCCGACAATGGAGACATCTTTCCATTCAGTGAGAGGAATTTTCATGATGTGTTCTTCGGTGATCACCTGGTCTTTCCCCAACAGCACATTCCCATCTTTGTCAAATATCGATTCCGTAGCTGAGGTTCTCCCAACCAGAAGTTCCTTGATCTTTTCCCAGGCACTAGCCTTCAATATTCGAATTTCATCTTCCTGGTCTTTTACTAGCCTTGATAATTCAGCATCCTCAATGGACTTCGTCCTTTCATCCTTTTCGACTCCCCGTCTGGAAAAAACCTTGGCATCAATCACTGTCCCCATAACTCCTGGAGGAACCCTGAGTGATGTATCTTGCACATCCCTGGCTTTCTCACCAAAGATTGCACGAAGGAGTTTCTCCTCAGGCGAAAGCTGTGTCTCACCCTTTGGCGTAATCTTTCCAACCAATATATCACCAGCTTTCACCTCTGCACCGATACGGATAATCCCACTCTCATCGAGATCCTTCAAAGATTCTTCACCAAGGTTCGGAATATCTCTGGTAATCTCTTCTTTACCCAGCTTTGTGTCTCTGGCAACGACCTCAAATTCCTCTATGTGAATTGATGTGAAGCTATCATCCTTGAGAACACTCTCACTAATCAAGATTGAATCCTCAAAATTATAACCTCCCCACGGCATAAAAGCCACGAGAATGTTGTGACCCAGTGCTAATTCCCCCATGTCTGTGGCTGGGCCGTCGGCGATGATCTCTCCTTTCTCTATCTCATCTCCAACACTTACCAGGGGTCGTTGATTGATACATGTATTTTGATTGGAACGCTGGTATTTGATTAGGTTGTATATATCAACGCTGCTCTTTAATGTTTTCTCCTCAGTCTCTCTTGTCTTTACTACAATACGAGATGAGTCTACATTTTCCACAACACCATCCCGTTTCGCAATAACGGCTACACCCGAATCTCTTGCAACGATGTCTTCAATACCCGTACCGATCAGGGGAGCATCTGCACGAAGAAGTGGGACAGCTTGTCTTTGCATATTCGAACCCATGAGGGCACGGTTGGCGTCATCATGCTCCAAAAAAGGGATCAGTGAAGCCGCAACACTTACCAACTGATTCGGAGAGACATCCATTAAATCAATTTGGTCAGGGGAAACCATCACGAATTCTCCACCCTTGCGAGCTGAGATAAGTGGTCTTGCAAACATCCCTTTTTCATCTATCGGAGCATTGGCTTGAGCAATAACATGTTTTTCTTCATCAATTGCCGAGAGGTACTTTATATTGTGGGTTACAATTCCGTCGACCACTTCCCTATATGGAGTTTCAATAAAACCATATTCATTGACCCTGGCGAAAGTACCCAGAGATACAATTAAACCGATATTGGGTCCTTCAGGTGTTTCAATTGGGCATATCCTCCCATAATGAGTAGGATGCACATCCCTCACCTCGAATCCTGCCCGCTCTCTGGTTAAACCTCCAGGACCCAGAGCGCTGAGTCGGCGTTTATGGGTTACCTCCGATAGAGGATTTGTCTGGTCCATAAATTGGGACAATTGACTGCTCCCAAAGAACTCTTTAATCACTGCCAAAACAGGTTTTGCATTAACGAGGTCATGAGGCATGAGTGTTTCAATCTCCTGCAAGCTCATTCTCTCCCTAATGGCCCTTTCCATTCTGACAAGGCCTATGCGGTAGTGGTTCTCAAGAAGTTCTCCAACCGATTTTACCCTTCTATTACCCAGGTTGTCGATATCGTCAATAGATCCCTCACCACTCTTCAGTTCAATAAGAACCCTGATAGTTTCTAGGATATCCTCTTTTGTAAGAGTTCTATGGTTCAGGGGGATACTGAGCCCCAGCTTATAGTTGAGTTTCAGTCTGCCCACTTTCGACAAATCATAACGCTCGGGATTGAAGAAAAGGTTATTGAAGAATATATTAGCAGTCTCCATGGTCGGTGGATCACTCGGACGCAACTTTCGATAAATCTCGATAATTGCTTCCTCAGAACTTTCAATTTTATCAATAACAAGAGTATTGCGTAGAGATAAGTCTATATTCCCATTGCCTGTATAAAGCATGTCAATTTCTTTAATTCCCCTGTGCCGTATTTCTTCATACTTTTCAATGGTAAGTTCCTCATTGCATCCAAATATTACCTCTCCGTTATTCGGATCAACCGTATCAAGAGGGCTTACACCTCCCAATATATCTTCTGTTTCAATGGGGACATTTCTAATACCGGCATCCGTCAGCTTGCGGACGACTGTCTTCGATACCTTTCTCCCTTTCTTGAGGATGACTTCTCCTGTCTCCGGATGGGGCACATCATTCGAGGCTCGTATTCCTTCAAAACGGTCCGGCTCGACACTCTTAAAAGTCATATCACCGTCAAATATAATCTTTTGGAACTTGAAGTAGTAATGTAACAACTCCTCCGTAGAGTATCCCAAAGCTTTCAAAAGGATAGTTGCAGGGAACTTCCTCCGTCTGTCTATACGTACATAAAGGATATCTTTAGGATCAAATTCTAGATCTACCCATGATCCCCGCTGAGGGATGATCCTTGCAGAATAGAGTACCTTCCCACCAGAATCTGTTTTACCCTTGTCATGATCAAAGAACACTCCTGGAGATCGATGCAGCTGACTGACTATCACCCTCTCAGTTCCGTTAATTATAAAAGTTCCATTTTCAGTCATCAATGGAAGCTCGCCAAAATAGACCTCTTGTTCTTTTACATCCCTGATATTTCTGGTGCCTGCTTCATCATCAACGTCCCACACAACCAAACGTACTGTAACCTTAAGGGGGAGAGCATAAGTCAGTCCTCTCCGACGACACTCATCAACTCCATATTTCGGTTCTCCAAGACTGTAACTTACAAATTCAAGAGATGATGTTCCATTAAAGTCTTTTATTGGGAAAACACTTTTGAATACTCCCTGAAGCCCAATATCTTCTCTTTCCTCTGGGAGTACATATCTCTGGATAAACCTTTCATAGGATTTGTTCTGGACATCTATGAGGTTCGGGATATCAATGACTTTTTGAATACTCGCAAAATTCTTTCGAATATTTCGATTATTCAATAATGCTGAGTGATCCATATTCAGTCCCTCTTTGTTAATGCTGAGCACAAAGCAAAAACTCGTCCCTATTGTATCGATGTAATCATGGGGCCAAGTTCATGTGTGGAAAGTTTCTTCTTCTATTGAATTTTCGCAGCCGCTCCTACTTCCTCCAGTTGTTTTTTGACGTCCTCAGCCTCCTCTTTGGAAACGGCTTCCTTTACAGCTTTTGGGGCGCTTTCCACAAACTCTTTGGCTTCTTTCAATCCCAATCCTGTGAGTGCTCGTACCACCTTAATAACCTGGATTTTCTTTTCTCCCACAGCAGTCAACATGACGTTGAATTCGGTCTTTTCTTCTGTTGACGCTTCTGCTTGAGCCTGTCCGGCCGGCATCATGGCTACAGGAGCTGCCGCCGAGACACCAAACTTCTCCTGCAATTCTTTTACAAACTCCGAAAGTTCAAGTACCGTCATATTCTCGATATAACTTATAACATCTTCCTTTGTAACCTCTGCCATATCTTAATCCCCCTTGACTTAATTCGTGTCCATCCATATCCATGAATGGCTATTTTCTGCAATCTCAGCATCAGACCAAGTTGTAGGGGCACATTGCAATGTGCTCCTACATACCTCATGTATTCATGTGGTTAAAATCTTCGCCTTCCCTGACTGCGCAAAAAATATCTCATTTCTGGATGGACACTCACTCGTTTCAACTCTTGTTTTCTTTTGTTTCTTTGATCGCTTCCAAAACATGAATACATTGCAAAATTATTCCCTGCAGAACATTCACAAGACCTGCCTGACTGGAGGTGAGGAGGGAAAGCATTCGAGCCAGTAGAACTTCTCGGCTGGGAATTTCAGCCATCTCCTTTATATCTTCAGGAGTAACGACTTTACCATCCAAAATACCTGCTTTGATTTCCAATTTTGGATTATCTTTTATAAACTTTGTGAGAACCCTTGCCGGAGACATAGGGTCTTTGTAGCTGAGGGCGACTGCTGTGGGCCCATTGAAATATCCATCCAAAAGTTCGAGATCTGTTGCTTTTGCTGCAAGTCGTACTATGCTATTTTTGACGACTTTATATTCAACTTCTTCGTTTCTCAGATCCGTCCTCAGTTTACTCATCTCTTCAACATTCAAGCCGCAGTAATCCGTAAGAACTGCAACTTTAATCTTTTGGAATTTCTCATGTAAATCCGACACCTTCTGTTCCTTCAATCTTCTATTCAATGCGATCCAACCCTCCTTTTTCGAGTATGGATTAATG
>JAXHSZ010000292.1:0-3410 GCA_034190725.1 Thermodesulfobacteriota bacterium | reverse complement strand
CTCGCGGGCAACACCATTTCCAACCTGCTTCAAGAGGAGACTGGATGAGAGTGCCAAACTCAATTTGTGTGAGTGAAAAGATGCACCTTCCAGACTTGTTTTAATTGAATGTGGGTCCCGAGCATAGTTGAAGGCTGGAGTGCATTCCAATTTAAAGCTCATTGTCCCCCTTACCACTTTGACACTCCTTAACAATTTGTGTTGGTATTCAGACTCTCCAAAGAGAGTAGGTGCCGTCATATAATCTGTAATTTCTCCCACTCCGTCCGCTGACAAAAAACGTGTGATCAAAACATTTGTGTCCGGCCAATAAAACTGCTTGTGGGTGATTCCTTCGACTGTGGGAGATATCTTGAAAAATCCGCCTTTCTCGTTGTCAAGGATAGCTCCGAAGACACTAGGCGAGTCAAAATTCGGAAAACAGAACCAGTCAATTGATCCATTCATCCCCACAAGTGCCACCGTGTGCATATCCCCGATGATTCCATAACTCTCAATTGGCAAATAGGGCATGGTATTCTTCCTTCTTTCTTCTTGTGGACATGTGAAATTCTCTCATTAAAAAATTTCCGACCTCACACGCGTTCCAACCAACGCATTGCCATAAAGAGGCCGCATATTGTCTTGCTGTCCTGAATATCTCCTCGATAAATCATTTCAATGGCATCATCAAACTCCACTTCATGGACATCAAGCATTTCATCTTTGTCGAGGTTTTGCTCTGCAGGTATGAGGTTTGTAGCAAGAAAGATGTGAATACGTTCGTCGGAATATCCAGGTACCGGTGTTATCTCTCCCAGTTTTTGCCACTCATGAGCCGAATAACCGGTCTCCTCAATCAGCTCTCTTCTTGCACATGTGATCGGTGTTTCATCAGGATTCAGAGTTCCGGCAGGGATCTCCCAGATGTATCCTCCAACTGCATAGCGATACTGTTTTATCAATATCACTCTCTTTTTATTGGAAAATGGAATGATTGCCGATGCACCGGGATGACGTATTACATCTATATCAATGGACACACCGTTTGCCAAAGTGATGTTCTCTGTTACCATCTTGAAGACTCTGCCCTGGTGTATAGTAACACTATTATTGGTCTTTGCTGACATTAGCTACTCCATAGGTTGTCATCCATGAAATGAAAAGAGCCGGATTGCCGGGCAAAAGAATGACGGGGGAGAAATAAAGGTTAAGCAAGGTTGCGGTAAGCAGCCGGCAAACTGTGAACTTGGCTCACCTCACAGGTCAAAATATTTTTAACTCCCAATGATTCATCCATCACAAAAGATGGGGTATCTCTTTCCAGTTGAGCCCAAGTAATCTTGCTGCTTCACGATCAACCTCTATGGGATCAAATCCGGCAATTATCTTTCCCGGTGGAGGAGAGCATTGACGACCCCCCAGATGAAAGTCCGCCAGACCCAGTGTTGCGTCCATCAATGAAAGATCAGGCGTTCTATAGGTGTTGAGATCTATTATTGATTGATGCATGTCCCTATGAAATACAGCTTTATTCCATGTTCCGAATCGTCCTGAATAATACTCCGGGGGGGCAATGCCTATCATGTTTTTCAATGTTCCGGTGATGACGGCAAAGGAGTGGGCTTTGAGTACGGGTACGGAAATTACAAAATGAGTGAACGCAATCTCGGGAAGATAAATTTCAGGAAATACTGGGCAGTTGTCATTTTTCAGTTTTTTCAGGGGTGATTCATTCAAGTCAATGAGGGGAACCCCATATTGTTTTGATAACTCTCTGTATCCCAGAATGTCAAAGACCTCATCCGTTTCAAGGGACGGATCACCACATCCCTCTGCAATGACAATTTCTGCTTTGGAGCATGACAATATGTATTTCACTAAGGCTTCACAGCATTCAACCGGTGTCGTAACAGGATGAGGTGAGGCGTTGATCAGGTTGGGCTTTATTAAGATTGCAGATTGCTTTGCAAGTATTTCCAGAGCGCCTATGGCATCGAGGGCAGCAGCAACTGATTCCTGATATGAAGAATTGTCAATCACCACAAAGGTCATGAAATAAGTCTCTCTACTTCACTCATAAAGTTCCAAGTTTTAAACAGGGATTCTCATTTTAAACTGAAAATTATCTTCCAATACCCCTTTCCCTACAATTACATCAAACCTCGAACAAGGTCAAGAGAAGCATTGGGGTGAATTCTTCTACCTTCACGTAAAGCGATGTATATCCTGATCCAAAGCAGAGAGATCATTTTATTATGTTTGATACCTTTACTCTACCTTTCAGACCTGTCTCTGATTTTCTCCCAAATTGGACAGGGCCTCATCGGTTTCAAAGAAGACCTCAAGAGAGATCTTGACTCCTTAAACGTGAATAACACTCTCACTATTTGTATCCGTTTACGGTTAACAGTTCACAATAATTCCTTTATGAAGACAGAAGGAGAAGAGATCTTCTGATCAGGGTAATTCAGGTGGACTTCTCCAATCGGTGAAGGGGACAAGTTTTCCCGTAGATGGATCGGCCCTGAATAGTTTGCAGGCGCTAAAACCTTTATGTTTGGTTGCTGAATAGCTCACAGGAGGACATAGTCCTTGAGTATCAAAATTCTTTATACTCTCCAGGGCACGGACGCAGGATTCTGGAGTGAGATTTCTCCCTGCCCTGGCTATCCCTTCACAGAGTATCATCGTTGGGACCCATGACCCTACATAGTTTTTGGTTCTCCATGGTTTGTCAGTGCCCGGATTGTATTTCAGAGTCACTTTACGCAGTTTTTTCATTCCTGGACTTTCATTATACCAAGAACTGAAGCTGTGGGCTCCAACATAATTCTTTGAAGCATCTCCTGCCAATTTCACTAAATCTTCCGAACATGATAACAGGTCTGCAAAGACAGGTATATCAAGCCCAAATTTCTTGAGTTCCCGCAAAAGAACGGCAGCGCCGGGTGCGGGGTGATGCACTAAAATGTGAGTTATCCCCTTTCGCTTCATTCTCAAAACCTGAGAGGATACCTCTAATGCCCCGAGAGGGACGATTTCCTTGTGTATTGAAAGTTTGTAAAGCCCAGCCCATTTCTTTATTGAGTCAGTTACCTCCTTACCTGATTCTCCTTCATATGTACAGAATGCTATTTTGGGATCTTTGGGTTTCAGCTCTTTCACAATGTACTCAAATATTACCCCAAAATCATCATCGTAAAATTCTGCTGTGATAAATATATATTTTTTTATAGGATTTGCTGCACTTGGCTGAGGAATCCCCGCCACATCGGGAATTTGTAATTTTTCTATCTGCCCGAAGAGGGCCTTTAGAGTTGGCGTAGTGTAAGGCCCCATTATTGCAAAGATTTCGTCCTTGAAGACTAATTTTTTAAAAGTGGCGATACCTACTGGTATAGAATAACGATCATCCTCCAGAAAGTATT
>JAXHSZ010000291.1:0-5875 GCA_034190725.1 Thermodesulfobacteriota bacterium | reverse complement strand
ATTAAATCGTATGGACAGGAGTTCTTCGCTTTTCATGACTCTCTATATTGATATTCCTTTCATCAAGTGTATATTTTTCTTTATGTAATAACTGAAAAAGCAAGAAATGTAACCCTTATTTTTTATGAATAATCAATCATATATCACACTGTGATACATATTACAAGATTTATTTTAGAGTTTTAGTATTATTTTATCTTGACATCATTTGTTGTATGTGCTATTCATTGAATCATCATTCATTCTTAAACTAATTCAATATTTTATTTTAATGACATTTTCTGTTCATCTTTTATGAGCATTAGTTGTTATTTCTTTTCTGCCGGAATGGTTTTAATTACTTTTCATATTAGTATGTTTAAGTTCTTTCAATGGATCATAACTTCTTTTTTTATATCACTTTGTGATACCTTTCTAATCGGAAATTAATCTACACTACAGATATTATTGAAAGGATTGGCCAACTTCATAAGATGTGACTGAGCTACATTGCAGACAAAATTGTACTTTGCATGTCTTTGCGATAAAGCAATAAGAAAATTAGGTCTGAAGGGCGGACTCAAAGACGATGCGTTCTCTGTTTCCGGTTCTGAGTTTTCATTGAAAATGAAATGTTTCGACCTGTAAAATCGAGCAACATATTACGCTCACCGCACAAGTCGAAATTCTGTCGCCCGTATGGTGAGTCAGTTTAAGATTGTTCTTCAAGGGCAAAGAGGGTATAGTGGATATTCATTGAATTCCCATTCGATTCCTTGAGGATCTGTCACAAAAAGCTTTTTTGTTGGAAACAATGAGGTATTTCCATCGTAACTTCTTAAAAAGTCCGGGAAAATGCCTTTGCCCACAGGGGAGTTACGGCATACGTCTGTTTCCCGAAGTGGTGAAGAAGTTACTTTCTATCCAGTCATCAGGAGGTTTAATGTGCAATTGACAGCTGAGCAAGAGAATTGGGACTGGGGGACCAAAGAGAAGCTGGTCGCTGATGTACATAAATGGAAAGAAAGATTTCCTGTGGTCTTTGAATATGTTGTCAGCAGTGATGGAGAACGGATATCAGCATCGGTTAAGACTGAAGACGATGAATTCACAGTGTGCACAAACGGCAAGACATGGGAAAATACATTTGAGAAAGTATGGTCCATGAAATATGGTCCCGACGATCGGTTGACATGTCTGGTTATGAATGATGATGAGTGGACTGTTGCCACTGATGATGAAACCTGGAAAGACACCTTCGAATATGTTTGGAATCTTCAATTCAGACCGGATGGAGAAGCAATTGCAGTAAATATAAAGGGTGATAATGGGTATGGAATTTCATTAAATGGGAAGACATGGGAAAACGGATTTCTGGAGGCCAGGGATTTTGCCATGAGTCTGGAAGGAGAGAATACCGCTGCAGCAATCCAGACCAAGAGCCTCGGTGAGGGAGATATCTTCGGTTTTTCAGAGGGCATATGGACGGTTGGAGTGAACGGAGAGCCGTGGAAAAAGAACTTTCTCAATGTATGGGGAATCGCGCTGAACTCTAACGGCAGTAAAGTCGCTGCAGAGGTGAGGGTGAACCAATATGAATATACCGTCGCTGTGAATGAGAATCTGTGGAATAAGATGTTCAAATGCGTATGGGAACCGATTTTCTCCCCAATTGGAGATGACGTGCTGGCGCCCGTATTAATGGATGACGGGTGGACCCTTGCGAAGAACGGCAACTTGATTTGGGAAAGGAAATTTGTCCAGGCCTGGCATCAAACATTCAGCCCCGACGGTCAAAGAATCGCTGCCGTCGTGGCGCCGGAATTCGGAAAATGGACTATTGCACTCGACGGTTTTCCCTGGTTTGCAAGATTTCGAGATGCCGTATTAAAACCGGTCTTTAGTCCTGACGGCAAACGAGTTGCGGCCATTGTAAAAGATAACAATCGGTGGACGATTGCAGTAGACGGAGATGCCTGGCAAGAAGATTTCGATATGATATGGGATCCTGTATTCAGTCCGGATGGGGATCAAGTGGCTGCGAAAGCCGAGAAAGATGGTAGGTTTGTTGTTGTGCTGAACGGGATGGTTGGAAAACAGAGATACGAATCCCTCTGGGACCCGACTTTCAGCCCTGACGGTGGCAGGATCTTAGTCAGAGGGATAGATGGAGGAAAGTATTACAGGCGAGTAGTTCCTCTGGAAGAAATCTAATATTACAATGGGGGAGATCGGAGATCGGAGTAAATTCACCCATAGATGAAGTTCGAAATATGTGAACTGAGCTGCCTGATGAAAAACCGAGATTATTCCGGCTGAGACCATGTATTGACCATCTGGAATGAAGATATTTGTGGACATTCCCTCATTTTATATTTTAAATGAAATACATTGAGAAGGATTGTCCCATTTGAGATCATAAAAACACCCATAAAGACAGGGAGTAAAAAAAATGTATGAGTTTGTGAGCGGGCCGTTGGTATGGATTGCATTCATCGTGTTCTTTGGGGGGAGTGCGTATCAGCTCGTTACAATGCATAAAATGGCGAAAAAGGAGAAAGTCATATACCCATACATGAGTTTGAAATATGGTCTGCGCTCCATCGTGCACTGGATTGTCCCCTTTGCCTCCACGAATATGAGGAAACGGCCCATAATGACGGTGGTCACCTTTGCATTTCATCTATGTCTCATCCTGACCCCTCTCTTTCTTCTCTCTCATAATATTCTGTGGTACCAGTCATGGAAAATCAGTTGGTGGACATTACCGGAAAACGTGGCTGATATAATGACCGTTATAGTCATTGTTGCTTCTGTCTTCTTCTTGATGAGAAGGCTCATACTTTCAGAAGTAAGATTTGTCTCATTTGCTTCGGATTATCTTTTATTGGCTGTAGCAGTGGCGCCGTTTCTCACGGGATTCATTGCATATCACCAGTGGCTGCACTATAAAACAATGTTGACTCTTCATATCTTGTCCGGTGAGGTGATGCTGATGGCTATCCCCTTCACAAGGCTGAGTCATATGCTCTTCTTTGTCTTCACTAGGGCATTCATGGGTAGTGAGTTCGGTAGTGTTCGGAATTCCAAGGATTGGTAGTGGATACTTTTTCAGGAGGATAATTCATGTCTGTACCGGCACTGAACGTTGTCGAAGATCCGGGTATTGATGAAGCAATAAAGAAACTTACCCCGGAAAAAATAGAAAGAACACTCAGGACTGTTCTCACGAAAGGAACCGCAGCGCGCTTGAAGGTGTATATGCAGACCTGTGTTCACTGTGGCTTATGTACTGAGGCATGCCATTTTTATCTTTCTCATGGGAAAGACCCCCGGTTTTCTCCTGTGGGCAAAGTCAAACAAACCATTTGGGAGATAGTCAAAAAAAAGGGGAGAGTGGACGCGGAATTCATAAAAAACTGTGCACGAATCGCATATACGGAATGTAATGTGTGCCGGCGCTGTAGTATGTATTGTCCTTTCGGGATAGACATGGCGTATCTCCTGCTTTTGGTGCGTCGAATGTGTGCCCTCCTAGAGGTTGTGCCCCAGTACCTCCAGGATACGGTCAACAGTCATGCAGTAACCATGAACCAGATGTGGGTGAAGCAGGATGAATGGATAGACACACTCCAATGGCAGGAAGAAGATGCCCAAGATGAGGTCAAGAATGCCAGAATTCCCCTCGATAAGGAGGGTGCCGAGATCATGTATTCGGTGATAGGGCCTGAGCCTAAATTCCTGGCTCAGCTATTGGGTAATATTGCGATCATTATGACAGTGGCAGGCATGGATTGGACAATGCCGTCTTTTGATGGGTGGGACAATAGTAATATGCCCATGTATTCAGGCGACTTTGAGACCATGGCAAGGGTTGAACGGAAGCATCATGAAGCAGCCCTTAAACTGAAGGTAAAGAAGATAGTGATGGGAGAGTGCGGGCATGCATTCCGGGGAGCCGTCTATGACGGACCCAAGTGGTTGGCCTGGAAGCAGCCGCCGGTTCCGATCGTCCATGCGGTTCAATTTTATTACGAACTCATAAAGGACGGCAGGATAAAGATAGCCAAGAAATATGAAAAACCGGTTACCATTCAGGAACCCTGCAATATTGTAAGAGGCAGGGGCCTTGGGGGCATGCTTCGGTATATTGTTGATGCAACGTGTATGGATTTCAGAGATGTGACCCCCAATTATGAACACAATTATTGCTGCTGTGCAGGTGGGGGTGTAATAAACTGCGGGCCGCCCTGGAAAAAGACGAGAGTGGAAGGCAATAGGGTGAAGGGGGACCAACTCAAAGCAACCGGTGCGGAAATCGTGATTACCCCATGTCACAATTGTCATAGTGGAAGAGAGGATATCATTGATCATTATGATCTTGGGATGCATGCCAAATTCTTCAGCGAAATACTCATGGAAGTGATGGAGATCCCAGAGGACCTAAAAGCCTAATTTTTCAAGAAGGAAGATGAAATGAACAAGAGACCCCTTGCCGTTTTTGCGGTTGTCGGAATATGTATGTGTTTTTTCTTCTTGTTTGGAAGGACAGAGAGTATCTTGTCTGAGCAGAGTGAGATGTCGGATTCTCCCGGGCGACCTATCTTTCTTTCAGGAACGGATCTATTTGCTGAATTGGAACGTCCCCCTGTGAAATTCTATCATGACAGGCATACAACTGCCCTGAAGAATGAGGGTTGTGGAGCATGTCATCCGCAAATGACTGATGGAACGTTTCTGTTCATCTATCCCAAAGTGAAATATGACAAAACTGAAAAAAATATCATGAAGTCATCCCATGAGAGTTGCATAGGCTGTCATAATGACATGTTGAAACAAGGAAAAAAATCCGGCTTTGTGACCTGTGGGGAGTGCCATGCTGTTAAAGAGAGACGGAAAGAAACAGCGTATGTGCCGATTGGTCCCGATTACTATGAACATCTTGAGGATACATACCATACAAACTGCCTTCTTTGTCACAAAGACGGAGAAAATCATGTGAAAAAACACCCGGAGGCTTTGAACTGGAAAGATTTCTACGTGAAGAAGAAGGAAGAAGAGAAATTGGAATGGCCTCAAGCAGGATTCAATTATGATATACATTATCAACACGAAAGAGCTTTAGAAGAAAAGTGCCAAGCTTGCCACCACACATATGATGAAACAGAAGGGAAATTAGTCTATGAGAGAGGAACAGAGTCGTCATGCAGAGACTGCCACGGGGAAAGAGATGAGGGGAATATCCTTTCATTCAGAAATGTAGCTCATAAAAGCTGTATCTCTTGCCATATGGACATAAAACAAGACAAAATCCAGAGTAAGGAGCTTCCTCTTCATTGCGGAGGTTGTCATTTAGAGGAGGCACATAAGGCGGCAAGGAAAATGGAATACTCACCCCGACCAAATCAGGGGCAGCCTGAGAAAGTGCTCATTCATATTGCAGGTGCCAAAATGAACGGTGTTCCTTTTGACCATAAGAATCATGAAACGTACACCCCAACATGTCGAACATGTCACCATGAGGGTTTGAACGCATGCAGTGACTGTCATACGGAGAAGGGAAGCAGTATAGGTGGAGGAATCAATCTGGCTCAAGCGTATCACGCGGTATCAGCGGAACACAGTTGCATCGGCTGCCATAATTCTGAGATATCCCAACCAAACTGTGCGGGATGCCATCAATCAATGAATCGTGGTCTGAATAAGGACACTTGCAATATCTGTCATGCAGGGTCAGTTGGTGCAAGCTACTGTGTTGAAGCCGCTGGAAATACGAATCAGCTTTTCCCTGAAAACCTTCCGGAGGAAATGTTAATACGGGTGCTGGAGAAGGACTATGAGCCTGCCAAGTTCCCACATGCTGACATCGTGAAAAAATTGACTGACATTTCCAATA
>JAXHSZ010000290.1:0-13548 GCA_034190725.1 Thermodesulfobacteriota bacterium | reverse complement strand
GTCAAATATGAGATCCCTGTATGTATTGTACGACTGAAAGTAAAAAGGAGTTGCCGTCTCAGGCCATACAATGAGGTTGGGATTCGATTGAGCCGCATTGAAACTCAGTTCCCTGTAAATTCTTATGGTTTCATCCTGATAGGCTTTGTCCCATTTTTTACTTTGATCGATATTCCCCTGGATGAGAGCAACTTTAATCGTAGGAGATGAATGGCTTATTTCATTGATGTCAGCTAATCTCCAGACTCCATATGTGAGAGTCCCCACAAAAAGAAGGAGTATGAATGCAATCTCTTTATAAAAATTCTTTTTTCCCTCCAACAACCACTTCTGAGAAATATTGAACAATAAAGCATTTACAAAGACTATGAGAAAACTTATTCCATAAACCCCCGTTACATCTGATACCTGGACGAGAGGCAAGAAAAGAAATTGGGAATATCCAAGGCTCTCCCACGGAAAACCTGTGAAGAGAAAGGACCTGATATATTCCAGAGAAACCCAGGTAAAAGGTGCTGTAATGACCTCACTTGATCCAAGTCTTTTCTTGAGATATCTCACAAGGAATGCAAATGTACCTATAAAAAGACTCAGGTATGACACAAGGAGTATCAATACAAAGGCACTGAACACGGGGTTGAGGTTTCCGTAGCGGGAGACGGCAATAAAAACCCAATATACCAACCCCAAAAAGAAAACAAAGCCGGTAATTGCACCCAGATAAAAGCCATGGTGTAATCTTTTTTCTTGAATCGCCCAGAACAGAGGGATAAGAGAGAACCAGACTATGGCTTCCATGTTAAAATGAGGAAATATAATAATGAGAAAAAATCCGGAAGATATTGCCAACAGTATATCTTGCAGCTTTATCTGTGATTCATTTTCTGTTATCACCTCCCTGCTTTTTCCTCCCTGTCTCATTCCTTTTCATTCTTCTTCCGCACGGAAAAAGGTCTGATATCCAGCGGTGATCATTCACTCTTTTCTTGGAATTTTTTCTCAATCACTTGGTTGAACAATTCAACTGCTCTATCCAGTTGGTCTTTTGAAAAATATTTGGCCCTTTCATGGAAATACTGACAGGGTGAATAATGTACCTCAAATTCTGAAACATCTTCCTTAATCAACTCAATCTCTCGCAAAAAATCTTCTTCTCTCATCTTTCTCAAGGGAAAATTCTACCTTACGTCTCCCATACACCTGGGATAGAAGCACCACAGTATCGGCATTTCCCGCCTTTCACATTTGTTTTCAGGATGTTGAAACCGATCCGTCTTATAATGACTTTTTCACACTTGTGACAATATGTACTTTCAGCCTTATGACCGGGAACGTTCCCAATATACACATATTTCAGCCCTGTATCTTTTCCTATCTGCACAGCCCTTTCCAGTGTCCTCACTGGAGTAGGTGGCAGATTCTTTATCTTATATGTGGGATGAAAACGAGCAAAATGAACAGGAACATCAGGCCCAAGCCTTCTTTTTATCCACGAACTCATCTCCTGTATCTCTTCATATCCGTCATTCAGTGTGGGAATGATCAAAACAACAATCTCATGCCACATGCCAATCTCCCTGAGAGTCTGCAAAGTATCCAGTACGGGTTTTAACTCTCCGCTGCATGTCTCCTTGTAGAATCTCTCAGTAAATGATTTCAGATCTATTTTAACGGCATTGAGATACTCACAGAGGTTCACCAATGGCTTTTTATTAATAAAACCATTGGATATCATGACACTTCCGATACCCTCTTTCTTTGCCAACTTGGCAATGTCATACATATATTCATAAAAGACAACAGGTTCTGAGTATGTATAAGCAATTGTGTTACACCCTTCTCTCTTAGCGATCTCTACGATCCTCTTCGGGCTCATGTGATGATTTTTCACTTGTTCCGGTCTGAATTGAGCAATATTCCAGTTCTGACAGAACCTGCATTCAAAGTTACACCCAGCCGTTGCCAAGGAAAATGTCAGTGATCCAGGCATATAATGAAAAAGTGGTTTTTTTTCAATGGGATCCACATGAACAGCACAAGGTCTTGAATATACAAGGGTATAGTAAGAACCTCCTCTGTTTTCCTTGTTTCCGCAGTATCCCCGTTCCAGATCGGCTATCTTACATCTCTTTGGACAGATTTCACATTCAATTCTCTGATCGTCAAGTTTTTTGTAATATTGTACCTCCTTCAATGGCGGTTCTTTTTCCTTTTCCTGAGATCCATAAGCAATATTCCGATAGCTTACAAACTCTGTTAACTGAGAAGCAACGCCAAAAGCACATATTCCCTTGGGAACTCTGCTCAAAAACTCACGCCTTGACAAAAACATACTCATAATGAGATGCTCCTAGGGACTCTCATGCGCTCGTTGCAGACACAACATCATAGCCATTATCTTTGAGGGATTCGGCAATAGAATTTATATCATCTGTATCGAGACGAAAATAATAAACTCTTTTTTTCTGTTCTTCGAGGGGTGACATTCCGACACTTATTATCTCGGCGCCATTCTCCCTGATTATCTGAGAGACATTCTGAAATGCCTCTGCATCCTCTCCCAAAGACACTTCCACTCGTGAACTGTATTTGATCACTCCCATAATCTCTACAAACACGCCTAAGATATCGGTTTCAGTAATCATCCCTACTAACTCATTATCTTGCACAACTGGAAGCCCACCTATTTTATAATGTTGAAGAAGGGCTGCTGCTTCTTCTACATCTGCCTGAGGACTTATAATGATGGGGGTTTTTGTCATGATTTCCTCGACGGTAGAGAATTTTGAAGTGAAATAATACACATTCTCCGACCCCTCTGATCTCGATGGTATCAGCACATGACGAAGATCTGTGTTCGTTACTATACCAACAAGTTCCTGGCCGTCCAGTACCGGTATATGACGAATATTATTGGCTTTCATCACCTCAAATGCTTTCTTTACATCATCATCAACCGTAAGTGTTATGACATTGTTCGATATTATGTCTCCAACCAGCATAAAGCGACCTCACTATTTTCGGGTTATTGTGAAAGTCTTCAGCACATATGTGTCAATATTCTATTCTAATGGCTACATTTTGTCAATCTTTATGGAGAACAAGTCGACGGGGAGAGTATCATCTGATATGGATTAGATCTGGAATCCCAATATATATGCTTGGGGGATTGAACTCTCCCCAATGAAATAAAAACATTTTCAGTGAAATGGAGAGACAGAAATGAAGAATTACTGCAGAAAACGATGATTATCAGTCATTACCACCGGCATAGCTGGTGGCTTGATTAGCCCTAAAAGGGCATTTATACTTGCCTCCCTTAAGGGAGTATTTAGATAATTCTATTACCAAGATTCAAGGGATATACCCTTGGAAATTTATCGATGAAAACACTTTTTGATCAGCAATTTATATTGCGCTTTTACCCTTGAGGCACCCCACTATGGTTGATGCTGAGTATTTGGGAGGAATTGTTAAACATATGTGGATATGGATTATGCATAATTATCCCTCTATACTCCACCCCTTTGCACTCGCACAACCGTCACAAAATCGGCTCTAATTCATTTCCCAATTTTCCGTATACTATTTTGCGTCGATTTTTCGGTACTCAAACCATCCGGTATTTACTTCCCTATACTGTGTGTGATAAACACTTTTTCACCCCATGCTCCTTTCCTATAATAAAGACATCGGGAAAACACTGTCTAACTCTACGAAATGGAGTATTTTTATTAAATACTACAGTGTAGCTTTTTCTACTCTCCCCGGCATAGCCGGGAGCTTAGCCTAGGAGTTATAGACAATACAATAAAACTACGTATATGGCGTCAAAATATCAATTATAGAGCGAGTAATATATCCTCTATGATTCCGACCGATAACACAATGAATAATATGGTACAATTCACAGAAATAAATAATCCATATAATCTGGAAACACGCAGGTTTGATGATGAATCAAAACTGTAGAATCGGGCTGATTTGTCGCTATAGTTCTTCTATGCTAGAAGGACAATCATTGATAATACGGATAATGAAGGAAGGGAGTGTCTTGAGGATTTATTTGAGCCAGAGTTTGAACCGAAGCTATGTGTCTTCGGTGGTTATAACGATAAATGTTATGAATGTTTCATTGTCACAGCAGCCTTTGGTTCCATCATTGAGTCGTAAACAGAACTTTTAGAAGAGTTCAGGGATGTATTTTAGTCATCCAAACTCCTACATCAACTTCACTAAGAACTCCTTTGCTTTTCTGGCAGTCATAACTGCATCATGACTATGACGGCTGAGCTCAACATTTATGGGGCCACCATAGTCGATATCCTTGAGCGTTTGAACAATCTCAGAAAAATCCATCTCTCCTTCACCGAAGAAGAGATGTTCATGTATTCCTCGTTTCATGTCCTCTATATGAATATTGTGTATGTCATCTTTCAAATGACGAATACAAGCACCAACAGAGGTCTCCTCTGTTAGAAATACATGTCCAAGATCGAGTGTGAGTCCGATTTGATGAGACGTTACCCGTTGTTTCAGTTCATAATATTGAGAAAGGGTCTCCAAAAACATTCCCGGTTCCGGTTCAAATGCCAGACAAACAGATCTTTCTTCAGCATATATGGCAAGCTCCCGACATGCCGAAGTGAGCCATTTCCAGGCCGTCTCATCGTTTACACTGTCCGGTTTCTTCCCGGACCAGAAGGAAACCGCCTCAGCTTTTAATCTCAATGCAATGTCCACAGCCTTTTTTAAAAAATCCAACCGAAGTTTACGTCCATCATAAGAACTGGAGATCAAGGTTGGTTCATGCTTATACCAGGGATCCAGCAGAAAACGTGCTCCGGTCTCTATGACACATGAAAGAGAGCAGGCGCTAAGTATCGTCGCAACATGTTCAAGTTCAACGTCCAGATCCTGTTGCCATGGGTTCAATGCTTGATGGTCAAGGGTTATTGCGACGCAGTCATATCCCAGTTGACTGATAATCTCCAGAGCGGACTGCAAAGAATGACAGTAAAAGCCATTTGTGTTGTATCCAAGACGAAGCATGCTATCACTCAATAAGAATGCCTTCCAATATGGGCATTATATCTACCATCTCTATTTGTTCTCTTGTAAATATATCTTCTGGTGCTTTTCCACTCATCATGAATACAGCCATGCGTTCTCCTTGTCCAGCCGAAGCGCCATGGGAGCCTTTAATAAGGGAAGTATCCGTAGGAACGACCATCTTCTCAGAATCAAAAAAGAGTTCGAGTGGATCATATCCAGGTTTTCTATGAATATCGACCCCATGAGCAAAATCAGGCGCTTTTTCCTCTGTCTCCCACCAATAATAAGCAAACCATCTGTCAGGGTGAGTAACTGTGAGTAAATCTCCTCCTCTTTCGTGGTTTACTCGATACTCTTTTTGTTGCTCTCTATTAAGAACGAGTTGAATCCCGTCCACCGTCTTTAAGAATGCCATTACGTTTTCTTCGTATTCCTCATGTACATAGACATGAGCAATTTGGTGATCGACCATAGCAAAAGCTGTACTCATCTCAAGGTCGAGGTATTCTTTTCCTTCTATCTCCCGGATTTTAAGGAAACCTGCTTGTCGAAGTGAACGGTTGAGACAGACAGCCCTTGTGACTCTTGAGAAAGAATACTCGGAAAATACTGCAAATACCGAACTCTCCAAGAGGTCCATGCGTTTTATTTCATCCAAGAAGTTCCCTACAAGCTCGTCTACGACTTTTAGATCATCAAATATGATGGGATCGTCTGGCCCTGACCGTTGTGAGGAATAGTCGAGGTGCGGCATATAGATCATCATCAATTGAGGGCGTTGTTTTTTAAAGACGGATATGGCTGCATTGATGATCCATCGAGAAGATTGAGAGGAAGCAAAAGGCCCCCAGTAGTCTAATAGCTCAAAGGGTTTGAATTCTCTGGCCAATTCTTCATAGAGTCCTACAGGTTTTGAGTAACACCATTGAATCAATTGATGCTCAGTGTGAATCGGTCTGGGTGTTATGATAATGTCTGAGTTGCCGTATAGAGTATTCTGCCAGAATAGGATTGCAGTCTTCAGGCTGGGTTTTACACGTTTAACTCTCTCCCAAAAAGGTTCCACCTGAAGCAAGGATCTGAATTGTTCCCAGAAACTCACTTCCAGACGGTCATTATAAAAGAGTCCATTGGCAATCATTCCGTGTTCACATGGATAGGTCCCTGTGGCAATGGACGCCTGTGCTGGAATAGTGAGACACGGAAAGACAGGCTTCATTGGTACCCAGGTCCCATTTGATATCAGATACGAAAAAGCCGGAAGAGTTTCTAAATACTGCAAATGCTTTGGGGAGAGCCCTACTATGTTAAAGACAAAAAGGTGTCGATCCATTGTGACTCCTTGCTAATTCAGTTACGTCACATAAAACTTCCTAGACAGAAAGAGCGTAGGAAACAGAAGTGACCATATCAGAAATGTCCAAAAAATTGGCCCGGAGCCAGCTACAATTATGCCGTCCAATAAAACTAGAGAGAGTATTAGCGCTTTCACAGTTTCTTGTATGTCGGTATTGGAATCTCTTTTCAATAATCGGAACAGACACAGGGAAGAGAAAATAAGCCAAAGAAAACAAAGCAACAGACCTATCTTCTGAGGGAGGAGATCCAACTGATGACATAGACCATAGAGTATGAAGACACACCCTATACTTCCCAAGCAGAGACAGACAGGGATGACCGACCTTTCATCTCTGGTTTCCCATTGACTTAATACGGTGACGCCAAAGATAAAGATTCCTGTGAGCAAAGGTAAAATAAAAGAGGTTAGTGAAAGAGCAGATACAGAAAGACCCAATAACAGGTTAAGGTAACGACAACCTCCCATGTTCATTGGGCCAAATAATCGGTGAACCTTCACAACACCATCATACGAGAGAATGCTCACAGCTAAGATCATAGCTATAGTGAAACTCGACGGGCTGACCAGAGAAGCAAAAAAAATCCCCAAAAGCAATAGGGCTATTCCAGTGATGAAGGCCTCCCTGATACTCACCCTACCGGATGGAATAGGCCGATAACGTCGCTCCTGGAAATCAGTTTCTGAATCAAAAGCATCATTCAGCGCCATTCCTGCTGAATAAAGCATCGAAGACGCAATGATCAGGCAAATCAGATTTCCGGTATCCTTCAGACCTCCATGGGCTACAAAAAAGCCTGTAAAAATGTCTGCTTGTGCAGTGAATATGTTTGGAATACGAATTAATTCCAAAAGATCTTTAAGCTTTCCCATATCCGCATATATCTTGTATATACTCAATTGCTTTACGCGCGGCCTCATGTGCCGACTGCAAGTAGGGATAGAGTTCTATGGTAACGTAGCCATTATAGCCTATTGAATCAATGGTTTCAAGAACCTTAGGAATGTCAATTGCTCCTTCTCCCAGAAGAAGGTGTTTGTGTTCTCTTGTTTCAGGAATATCTTCAAGGTGAAAGTGATGGATATAGTCCTTGAGTTGTATTATCTTTTCAACAGGATCCTCTCCAACGCAAAAAACATGCCCTATATCGAGGTTAAGTCCAACACATGGATGGGAAAGTCGTTTCATTAATGATATAAACTCCTCTGAGTTTTGAATCAAAAGCCCGGGTTCCGGCTCAATGAGAATCATGATATCGTTTTCTTGAGCATAGGGAAGGACCCTTGAAAGCCCCTCGATGAATAGTTCCAAAGCATGCTTCCTTGAAATACCATTCAACGGCCCTCCAGGCTCCGTGGATATGGAACGGCTCCCTAAATGGACAGCCAAATCGATGCACTCCAAGGTGTGTTTAATACGGAGTTCACGATAGTCCTTGTCATCCTCAATCCATGACGGATGATGAAAATCATCAATGGCACACAGCATGAAAGCGTTTAAGTTTGCAATATCCAACCTTTTTGCAACCAAGTCATCCCTCATTGTCTGAATATCTGCCGCAGTAAGGTTAGCAGGATATGCATGAGGTGTGTCGCACATAATCTCAATGCCGGTGTATCCGGCAGCAGAGATGGCACATGAAGCGTCTTTAAGCGAATGATTACGAAATGCATTTGAACTGAAGGCAAATTTCATCGTGTATCTCCTGAATGACTGCACATTACTCTATCAGAATGCAACCATGTTCATGGCAATTAGCGCATAAGAAGTCACCAATATTGGGTCATTCTCCCACCACCGGCCGCTTTCATTCACCCAGGAACCATCTCCCTGTTGCAGTTCTACAAGTTTGATAGTCAGTTCCTTACGCCAATTGATTGCTTTGTTTTCATCTGTCACTAAGATGTCGTTCCCATATGCGGTCAAAGCTTTGGCCATAGTGTGGTAATAGTAGTACAGTCCTTGTTTCCCCATTCCAGGATTTTCATCCAGTGTGTAGTTTCTGCACAGCCACTCATATGCAGTTTTCACTCGTTGATCATTTTTCTCTAGATCAGCATATATGAAACTCAATAGGCCCGCATACGTCATACTGCCGTAAGAACGCAGTGCGAGCTTTCCATCTTTAAGAGTCTCCTTGCCTGCTTTGCTGTTTCCAGGAAAATAAACAAAACCTCCCTTATTCTTAGGATCATCACTGGCCCATATTTGATCATTGAATTGGGGAAGGTTCTGGCATCTTTGAATAAATGTGATGGCAGCATTCCAATCCAGAGTTGTCTTTTGCATCTTTTCCAACTCAATGTATCGCTGGAGATGTTGATCGGATTCCAGAACCTCAGTCATCCTTATGGATTCCAGGGCAATGTATGTATTGGAAAGATCGGGATGATCCTTTGTGCCATACCCAACACCTCCATCGTAGGGTTGATCAGCTACCCCCACCTTACCCTTATCATCCTGGAGAGAGATTAAGTACCGCCGTCCTTTAATTATATAAGGATGGTAATGAGTTTCATTTGCTGCCATAAGTGTCATGATACATATAGCCGTATTATAATTGGGCAATCCTTTATTGCATATTGCTCCATTCGGCTTCGCATTTTTTACTATAAAATCCAGCCCTCTCTTGAGAAAAATCGGCTTTTCGATTGTGTTCTTGTACTCCGGTGATGTAAGAAAAGCATAGATTACCAGTCCTGTAAGGGCGGGAAATTCATGATTAGACCATGAACCATCCGTATTTTGGCGTTTTTTTAGAAACTCAAAAGCCATCTTGACAGACCGGTCTACTTCCTTTTTCAGGGAGATATCTTCTTGTGTTGAGTGAAGTATTTCTCCATTTGTCATTTTGACTGTAAAAACACAGCAACAGAGACAAATTGCCATACACATCCCATGAATAATTAGCTTTGAATTGAGAACAGAATGTTTACGCATGGTTTCCTCCTTGATCGTCTCGAATGCGATAAGAATATCGTATTTTCGATTTCTTTAGTAAGAAAAAAATCGCTCTTGTTGAAAAACATATATCGGTATTCACTTAAATTGAACTTTATAGATCACAGTAAGAAGCATCCACCCCATCTTTTGCATGATAACCGTTACTTGTCTGTTGCCTGGCATAATCCTGCAATGCTTTGAACTGCTCAAACAGATTGTGTTCTTCCACCCCAATCGGGGATTTGAAAAAACAGGCCAGATGTTTCAATAGACCTTTTTCCCTCTTTCGATGCGCGAAGGTTGTCAGCCGGATGATATCCAGGACTAAAGGGGCTGCAAGAACAGAATCACAGCCTTGCCATGTGAACTGAAGGCTCATTCGTGTATTCAGGAATCCTTCGAAATGTATAAAGTCCCACGCAGTTTTCCAGTCTCCCAACGAAGGTACATAGTCTATGGAGACCTGGGCATGGGGTTTGTATCCTAAGATCCGAGAGAGTACCTGATCTTTACTCTTTATCTTGGACCTCTTGTTTTCGTCATGAGAAAGTACTTTCCCATCCATATTCCCAAGGATGTTGTATCCTTCCCAGCTCAGTATCTTCAGATTTCTGGATAAAAACATAGGGGCGAGAGCAGATTTGACAAGTGTTTCCCCTGTCTTTCCATCGCTGCCCATAACAGGAACTTCTCGCGTTTCAGCCAAATCCAGAATGCCAGGGATCATGGCTCCATTTGAAGGAGTGAAATTGATATATGGGTGCCCTGAATTTACTGATGCGTAGGCGTAAAGTGTACTGGGCATAATGGCCTGTTCATGATTTTCTTCGATGGTCCTTTCCAACGCAAACCCGTCTGAATGCCTGTAGTCAACAAGAAGGGGGGGTTCTGTGGAAGCTAGATTGATCACAATGACTCGATTGAGATTGTTTTTTTTCTTGAAAAGCTCAATATCATACATCAGTCGATTAATGGTCTCTCGTAAAGAGTTTGTTTCCTTATTCTTGATTTGCGGAGATAGTTCCTCTATGGCTTCTCCGCAGTTTTTCATTGTGCCATGAAAGATATTTTTTGAAATCATTTTCATCTCTTCTTGAATTTCAGAAAATCCTTTTGTATCGAAAAAGTGGATTTCCTTCATAAGCTTGCGACTGTTCTCAAGAAGAGATCCTGAGCGTATATCCCATCCACCAAAGATGATATCTTCCGGACCGACCAAATCCATACCGGAGAAGTCCTTCAAAGCTGTTACCATGCCGGTTGTTTTACACAACCCCTTCTTCAATGCCAGAGCGCCGAATATCATAGTGGTTGCTAAGTGACCAAGAACACCTACGATCAGAACACCAACTTTATCGTTCAACAAGTATTCTCCTCTCATCATATAACTGAGTCTTTCTTTTCCGTTAAGTAGTCATGACAGTTCTGAGAAAAGCTCATTTCTTTGAAAATAAAATTTATAGGTTTCTACATATCAAATTTCACTGCGTTATCAGTTTCAATCCTCGAGGACGTCCTACAATGTGCAACTTACTCGGATTCCTCCCTTTGGCCTTGTGAGATTTGATATCTGAAAACCTATATCTGGCCTTTTTGACCAACAACACAAAAAGAATGATAAACCTTCCTTTATGCAAGTATGTAGAAATTTATTTGAGTTGGAGTCACAATGTTCATTATTAAATACGAAAGGAATCATCCTTGAAAAGGAAAAGGGGGGGAGTAACTGACGACTGAGTGGGGAAGACTCAATCGTCAGACTTAAGGGGAAAATGAGAAATATTCGGGGGAAATTTCTCTCTTTATTTCTTCAATACTTAATAATGCAATTTGCATGCCAGTGTATAGCTCAAAGACTGGGGATACGGTTATTTTTAAACATGCTGAAAAATTCACATAACTCTTTAATATTAAAATGATTTTGAAAATGAATGAAGGGCAAGGAAGAGAAAAGTCACATAGGTTTCATTGCCGAGCAAGAGGAGCGTTGGGGTGATCTGTATAAAAAGTGTCACTTCTGTATAAAAAGTGTCATGTGTCTACTTTCAGGCCGTATTCTTGAATCTTCTTTCTGAGGGTGCTGCGATTCATGCCAAGGAGTTCCGATGCTTTTACCTGGTTATTATCACAGACTTTTAGAGCCTCAACAATAAAAGTCCTTTCAACAGTGCCCATAATATCCTTGTAAAAGCATTGTTGCTCCCCAAAAGAGTTTCTTTCTCTAAACCATCTGCGGGCCGTTGCTTCTACTGATTTCTCGCCATGAGAGCTGTCGTTCAACTGACTTTTTTCTTTCATGAAATCCAGCCTGTGGATGCCCAATGTTTCTCCACGAGTCAATATGGCAGCTCTCTTAATAACATTTTCCAGTTGTCGTACATTTCCCGGCCAATTATAGTCCATCAGGGCATCCAAAGCTTTCTTTTCTATGCCTTGAATGTTCTTCCCCAATTCTCTATTTGATTTGCGTATAAAATATTCCACAAGCTGAGGAATATCATCTTTTCTTTCACGCAAAGGGGGAATCCTCAATGTGATAAGTTGGAGACGATAGTACAGATCACTTCGAAAATTCCCCAGCTCTACCTGTTCAGCCAGGTTTTTGTTTGTAGCAGTAATCACTCTGGCTTTTATAGGAATGGGTTTGAGACCACCCACACGCACTGCCTGTTTTTCTTGCAATACCCTTAAGAGTTTTATCTGAAGTGGAAATTGGAGATCACCAATTTCATCAAGGAAGATTGTTCCCATATCTGCATACTCGAACTTTCCTTTCTTTTGGGTGTCGGCCCCAGTGAACGCACCTTTTTCATGGCCAAAGAGTTCTGTTTCCAAAAGGGTTTCCGGCATAGCTCCACAGTTGATGGCAACAAAGGGATATTTCTTACGATCACTCTTGAAGTGAATAGCTTGGGACACAAGTTCTTTTCCCACTCCGCTCTCTCCCTCAATAAGCACCGGAACGTCATTTGTGGTCAAAAGACCGATCATCTTATATATATCTTGAATGGCCTGACTCTGACCGATGAGAGTCTTCTCCTCACCATCAATGAGTTCATCCGGAATATCAATCCGGTATAATGGTTCCACTTCTCTGGACTGCAGGATTCTATCGATGATCTCACTGACCTGATCCAGATCAATAGGTTTTGTGAGGTACTCATACGCTCCCCGTTTCATTGCCTCTATTGCTGTATCCATGTTTCCGTATGCGGTCATCACCACTACGGTACTTTTACTCTTCTTCTCGGCCAATTCTTCCATGAGATTGATGCCGCTCATCCCCGGTAAACGAATATCCAGGAAGACGATTTGCGGGTTCCGTGTCTCAATGATCTCCAGGGCATCTTCAGCATTGGAAGCAATAAGGGGTTGGTGCCCTTTGTCTTTGAGAAAGTGCTCAAAAGCAAAACAGATCTTATCTTCATCATCCACTATGAGTATTGTAGCCATGATACATGTGCCTCAAGAAGTAACGGGAAGAGAGACAATGGTCCTCACTCCTTTTCCGCCTCTTTTTTGTACGGTCAATCTTCCGCCATGACGTTCAACAATTTCCTTACTTGTGGAAAGCCCGAGTCCAAGCCCCTCTGGTTTGGTAGTGAAAAAAGGGGTGAATACCTTCTGCAAGGTCTCTTCATCTATGCCGTGCCCCTCATCTTCTATAATTACTTCGATTCTTTGGGGCGCTTCCTTTAAACAGCTACTGATCTTTATTGCCCCCCCTGCGGGCATACTTTCCATGGCATTCAAAAGAAGATTCCATATGACCTGCTTTAGCCTGTCTTTATCGGTTTTGACGAGAGGGAGGGGATTTTGAAGCTCCTTGATCAAATGAATTTTGCGGTGCAACATCTTTGGCTCAATAACAGGAAATACCTCTTTCAGCACCTCATTCATATCACAATATGAAAAAAAAAGTTCGGATGGTTTTGCAAGATCTGTCAGGTCCCTGACGATTCTTTCCAATCTGATAATCTCTTGATACAGGGACTGAGTGATATGATTTTCTTCCGGTTTGTCGGACAGTCTCGCCTTGAGCACCTGAGTCATCATTTTAATACTTGAGAGGGGGTTTCTTATTTCATGAGCCATGGCTGTGGTGATCTTTCCGGCTGTGGCCAGCTGACTGGAGCGAACAATCTGTTGTTCGTATTCTTTCAGTTTATCAGTCATGGTATTGATGGAAGAG
>JAXHSZ010000029.1:0-7401 GCA_034190725.1 Thermodesulfobacteriota bacterium | reverse complement strand
CCAGTCTGCCGGAAGCCCAGTTATTGCCTATGGAAAGGGAGGAGTATTGGAGACTGTCATTCCGTTTAGATGTTCTGAAGCAGGAAAGACTCAAAATAGTGTTCAAGAGCAATCTCCAACGGGATTGTTCTTTTATGAACAGAATGAGCAGTCACTCATTGAGGCCGTCAGGTATTATGAGACCATCTCTCATGCCTTTAAAAAAGAACATATCAGGGAACATGCACTGAAATTCGACAGGTCAGTATTTAAAAGTCGGATGAAACATTTTTTAGAAGAAAAATATCTGGAATTTAAGGAGTTGCAAATTGCTAAAAAAGCATAGTAAATTTGTTGAATCTTTACTACTGCTGACCGATATCGTCACAATTGCCCTTTCATGGGTAACTTCCTATTATCTTCGATTCTATTCTGGTATAGTCCCTGTTTATAAAGGAATTCCCCCTATCAAATTGTATCTTTTTTTACTTTTATTGATAATACCCATTTGGGTTTTTGTCTTTAAAGGTTTTGGGCTTTATCGTCCAAAGAGAACATCTTCACAAATGAAAGAATTGTTTGATATTGCAAAGGCCTCAACATTTAGTGTATTGTTACTTATTTCCATTACGTATCTGGCCACACATGATGAATTCTCAAGAGGTGTCTTCTTGTATTTTTGGTTGATGAACATTATTACATTTTCTCTATCAAGGATCACTTTCCGAGAAATTCTCAGATATCTTCGCAGGAAGGGATTTAACTTAAAATATATCCTTATAATCGGAGCAGGTGATCTTGGACAACACGTCGCTGAGAAGATCAATGATCATCCTGAATTGGGTTTAAAGATTGCTGGTTTCTTGACAAGACACCCGGAAAAGGTCGGAAGTTCATTAAATGGAATAAGTATATTGGGACTTTACGATGATGTTCAAAGGATAGTGAGAGAAAATGAGATAGATCAGGTTTTTGTAGCCTTGCCTCTTGATGAATATCTCAGATTGGGAGATTTGTTGAAGTCCATTGAAGAGGAAATGGTTGATATAAATGTGGTCCCCGACCTTATTCAATTCGTTATGCTTCGGGGAGGAACCGAAGAACTGGATGGTCTTCCCATCATCAATCTGATCGATTCCCCTATATATGGATGGTACAGAATTTTCAAAAGAATTACTGATATCGTCGTTTCCACACTTGCAATAATTGTCTTATTTCCACTCATGATTTTCATAGGAACGATTATTAGATTGACATCACACGGACCGATCTTTTATAGGCAGGAACGTATGGGACTTGATGGCAATATTTTTAATATATACAAATTTCGATCGATGAAAATAGGGGCGGAGGATAATACGGGTCCTGTTTGGGCCTCACCAAATGATCCCAGGAAAACGCTTTTTGGTGCATTTCTTCGGAAGACGAACCTGGATGAATTGCCGCAATTTTTTAATGTCCTGAGAGGTGATATGAGTTTAGTGGGCCCACGTCCAGAACGACCTCCGTTCATTGAGAAATTTAAGAAAGAGATACCTAAGTATATGTTCAGGCACAAAATGAAAGCTGGGATCACCGGATGGGCTCAAGTGAACGGATGGAGAGGAAATACATCCATTGAGAAAAGGATTGAATATGACTTGTATTATATTGAAAACTGGTCATTGATCCTTGATATCAGGATTTTGTGGCTGACCCTATGGAAGGGATTTGCCAGCAAAAATGCGTACTGAGGGCTTATAAAAATAATTTCCCATTTCCTCATCTCATCTTCAGAATCGCTGTGCCCGACCTTGGTGCATGTATCCTTTCATTTATGACTCCTGCTCAGAATCTATGTATAGAGAGTTCTCTGAACGACAATAATATCAGCATAAGCCATGTGTCGGAAACTCTTTTCCTCAAATGGGAACGTAATCAATAAAATATTTTCAAGTTCCTGGAAAGACAGAACATGGAAATTTCAGCAGAGACTCAAATGACGACTCTCTTGTAATTGACTGATAGAGAGTGTCCATTCAGAAATGAGGTATTTTCTGCAAGGTTGAGGAAGAACAGATTTTAACCGATTGAATACATTGGGTATTTTAAGGATTGAAATTTGATTCTGACTCAGAGATTACGGAAGGGAGTCATTTCTGAATGGGCACTGGTTAAATGATATCAGTGCTGAGATAGAGAAATCAAATATGACAAGATACCTGACTCAACGGGAGAGGTGGAACCTATTCGTTATAACGATTGTGTTGTGCAGTGCAATTTTACCGAGTTTGTGGTTTCTCTATTTTAAGGGTCTCCCTCACTTCTTGTTGTGTGAAGCAGGTCTGTACGAAACATTTGCTGCTTTTTCTTGTCTCGCTTCCGGCGTATTATTTATTATAGCATTTAAAAGTTCAAAAAATGAGAATTTCAGAAAACGGAATCCATGGCTTCTCTTTTTCGGTATTGCCTGTATATTTTTGGCTGCAGAGGAATTAAATTGGGGACAACACCTTATTGGTTTCAATACCCCATCTCGTGTTGCAGGGATTAACTATCAGAAGGAATTTAACCTTCACAACTTAACACTGATTCAGCCCAACAATAATGCATTGTCCAGAATAGGAATCAAACTTTTAATTCTATATTTATCATTTTTACCTGTTTTTTTAGCTATCTTTCCCACAATTCACCGCTGTGTTATTCATTTACGTCTCCCTGTTCCGAGCCTGACCATTGCTCTTGCTGTTTGGATTGCAAAATCTGCTGATATTATCAACTACAAAGTCATATACGGCAATCTATTCATAAAGGACACCTTGCATGTGGGTGAAGCGTTTGAAAGTAATATTGAATTTTGTTTACTTCTCTTAGCAGTGGAATTTTTATTCGTGAAGAAGCATAACAAAACTGCTATATAACAGGAATTTGCAAATACGAGAAATATTAATAAATCCATTGAGATAGATGAACATTGAGCTTTACAGGTTCTGGTCGAAAAGCTGTGCGGCAATAGAAGCTTAAAGTAGGAAAATACCCTACAGGAAGAAAAAATACATGGAGTTATGAGAAGAATCTGAGATGTACATCATTCCCTGAGTCTTATTAGAAAATAAACATGTATATCTTCGAAGATAGTACTTTTTATTTCTCCAAAAACACTCTATTTTTCAATTCTACGGAAGACAAATATTAACCGAGAGAATACATTGGGTTTTTTGAGGATTGAAATCAGAGTCTGCCTTGAAGATTGCGGAAAAAAAGCCATTTCTGGATGAACATTACTTAAGCAGAGATGTATGGGATTTACAAATTCCAAATGCATCAAAACACACAATCTCTCTTGAAGACATTCTTCAATGTCTTATGCGGTTCACACTTTATGGCTATCGGTATTAGCGAAAGAAACCATGTATAAAAATCTCATGGTTTTATTTTGTCAAATCGAACATATCTAACCTAGATTTGAGCGTTAAAGTAGTAATTTGTTTCAGTGTAAGCGCTGAAAGTTCATAGGAGTTTTTATGAGGACACTTATAACAGGGGGAGCGGGTTTTCTTGGTTCCCACATGTGTGATCGACTGATTGCAGAAGGTCACTTCGTCATCTGTATGGACAATCTCATCACAGGAAATATGGACAACATTGCACATCTATTTGGGAACAGTAATTTTAGATTCATAAAACACGATGTGACGGAATATATTTATGTGGAGGGAGAATTGGACTATATTCTTCATTTCGCTTCTCCTGCCAGTCCCATAGATTATTTGCAATTGCCGATCCAAACTCTGAAAGTTGGTTCATTGGGAACTCACAAGGCTCTCGGACTGGCTAAATCCAAGAAGGCCACATTTTTATTGGCTTCCACTTCAGAATGTTATGGTGATCCCTTGGTTCACCCCCAATCTGAAGAATATTGGGGAAACGTCAACCCCGTTGGTCCACGTGGGGTCTACGATGAGGCAAAGAGATTCGCCGAAGCCATGACCATGGCCTACCATAGATATCATGGTATTGACACGAGGATTGTCAGAATATTCAATACCTACGGCCCAAGAATGAGGCTAGATGACGGCAGGGCATTGCCTGCATTTATATGCCAGGCGCTTAAAGGGGAGGCAATCACCGTGTTTGGGGACGGACTGCAAACCCGGAGTTTCTGTTTTGTCTCCGACCTTGTTGAAGGCGTCCACAGATTGCTAATGTCAGATGAAAGCCTTCCTGTAAATATCGGTAATCCTGATGAAATGACTATCCTGGACTTTGCAAAGAAGATCCTTGAGATCACTGAAAGCAAAAGTTCCATAATGCATAAATCATTGCCTGAAAATGATCCAAAGGTAAGACAGCCGGATATTACAAAAGCCAAAAAACTGTTTGGTTGGGAACCTCAAGTGTCTCTTGATCAAGGACTGAAGTTGACTTTGGAATACTTCAAGAAAAGAGTTTATGGGGAGTGTTGAACGACGTAATAGACATCCATCAGGGTTTCTATCCCTATGGCATCCCTCCTTTTTTAGGTCTATTAACGACGCTGGGTCTGGCATTATTGGCCTTCATAAAGGGAAGAGGAAAAAAGATAAATATCCTTTTCGCCTGTATGTGTACTATCGGGATTTTTTTTAATATAGATCTGACTTTGAGAACTGTCATCAAGAAGGCAGATTTCATTCTCGCCATTAGCCGACTCGATCATATCCTATTAGTTTTTAATATCCCTCTCTATCTGCACATCGTCTATTCCATACTTTCTGTGAAGAAGATGAAATGGCTGGTTCCTCTGGCCTACATCTTTAGTTTTGTATTGATGTTGTTTACTCAATCCCGCTTTTATCTCCCAGACATTCAAGAGTATTACTTCGGCTTTTGCCCTGAGGGAGGCCCACTCTTTTATCTATTCATTTCAGTTAATTTTTTGGCATCATTATACTGCCTTTCTCTTCTTTATCATGGGATGAGAGAAGAGAGAGATCTTGTGAAACGAAACAAGATCAAATATATTTTTCTTGGATTTGGTGTCTATGCAATATTGGCCATGTCAAATGTTTTCTCTATGAAGGGAATGGGGATTTACCCCCTTGGCAATTTCGGCTTTATCCCCACGATCATACTTGCCTTTGGGGTTTTAAAACATGATCTTCTCGATATGGGTTTTCTCATAAGAAAAGGGATGATTTATTCTTGTCTCACGGGTTTGTTGACTGGATTGTACGCTCTTTCCATTGTGTCTTTTGGTTTTGTCTTTAAGGGAACAGAAATTGCGGGGTCATTTTTATTCTATGTGTTTTTATTCCTCATTATCGTGTTCATTTTCACTCCAATGAAAGAGAAGGTCCAATTGGCCATCGATCGAGTTTTCTTTAAAGAGAAGTATGATTATCAGAGGACCATAAAAGACGTGAGTCAGGCAATGACATCTATTCTTGATATGAAAGAGATAGTAAACCGTATTATAGATACGGTTAGAAATTCAATGCGAGTGAGTACTGTATCTGTGGCATTGAGAAATAAAAACAAAGGAGGATTTTTGATCCAGGGAGCAAAAGGAGACAGCAGCGAGGAGATAATCAATTCGCATTTTAAAATGGAAAGCCCACTGATTACGCTCTTATTGGAGCAAAAAACTGAGATATTTCGACACGACATCGAAGAAGGAAGTCTATGTTCAATGAATAAGGCACAGTGTCTCAAAGAATTTGATTTCCTCAATGCAAGTATGATTATTCCCATGATCTTCAAGGAATCCGTCAGTGGATTTATCAGTCTCGGTCATAAAAAGTCCGGTGATCTCTATACTTCCGATGATCTTGAGTTGTTGCAAACCTTGGCGAATCAAAGCAGTATCTCCATAGAGAACGCCCGATCATACAGGATGATAGAAGAATTGAATGAGAATCTTGAAAAAAAGATACAAGCACGTACCATAGAGCTTGAAAGGGCATTGTTGGAGAAGGAGAGAACCCAGGAACAACTGATCAGATCCGAGAGTCTGGCCGCTGTGGGTCAATTAGTGGCAGGTGTGGCTCACGAGTTGAACAATCCTCTGGCAAGTGTTTCAAGTCTTGTTCAATCCACAGTGGAATCTCTGGAAGAGATGGATGAAAAAGCAGAGTATGAAGCTGAGATCATCGATGATCTTCAATTTACATTAAAGGAATTACAACGGGCAAAGGAGATCGTTGGAAGTCTCCTTGACATTTCCCGTCAGACGGAGGTTTACACAGAGCCGATTAACATGAACATGGTTGTGAAGGATGCGTTGAGAGTCCTTTACAATCAATACAAGAACTATGATCTTGAAATAGTGGAGGATTTTCAAGATGAACTTCCCGTAATCAAAGGAAACTTTGCCCATCTCGGACAAGTGTGCCTCAACATCATAAAAAACTCCATACAAGAGGTAAAAGAAAATGGTGGAAAGATAACGTTGAGAACGCGGTTTGATCAAGGAAGAGAGAGAATAGTCTTTGAATGTGTTGACACGGGTAAGGGGATACCCAAGTCGATAATAAACAATATTTTCAAACCCTTCTTTACCACAAAAGAAGTGGGAAGAGGAACCGGACTCGGGCTTTACATATCATATGAGATCGTAAAGAGACACAACGGCGATATCTTCGTTTCCAGTGCTCAAGGTGAAGGAACAAAATTTAGAGTTGAGTTACCTCTGAACTGAGATCACTGAAAAAGTAGGGGTTATTTCATCACATAGACTAGAAAATAAACAACCTTTCACGGGTTCGTGGTTCACAGGTTTCAGGTGTCTGGTCTCGGGTTTCAGGTTTAAGAAAGAACTCAGTGACAACTCAGAGCTATGAGTATGGAAAGGATCTTGCGGTTGGAAAAACTATTATGCTTTAGAGAAGAGTGTATTTGTAGTCTTTCTCTCTTCCGACACCTGAAACCTGACATCCAGAAACAAGACTTGAGTGCTCGTGATTTTACATCTTCACCACATAAGAACATCAGTGATAAGACCTGTGAACTGTTCCATTTTCGGTTTGTGTCTCCAGTATTTCGTTTTTCAATCTTCTAAAACAGCTATTAAAAAGGTGATGAAGAATGAATGGATTATTGATCGTAGATGATGAAGAGGGAGTCAGAAGGTCTCTCAACAAGGCTTTGCGCAGAGAAGGCTATCTTATCTTTCTTGCTCAGGATGGAAATGAGGCTATACAAACAGTGGTTGAGAATAGAGATGAGATTCACATCGTCATTTCAGACCTGAAGATGCCGGGATTGGATGGCATTGCAACATTATCGGCAATAGGTGAGATCAATCCTGAGATAACCCGAATCGTTTTGACCGGATACGGCACAATGGAAAGCGCAATTCAAGCCACAAATGAAGGCATAGATGGATTTTTAACAAAGCCTTTTGATAATATTGAAATACGGGCAAAGATACGAGAATATTTCCTGAAGAAGCATCTCAAACAA
>JAXHSZ010000289.1:0-8101 GCA_034190725.1 Thermodesulfobacteriota bacterium | reverse complement strand
CTCATATTTTGTGTCTGAAATAGGCTGGAATGGAGATACTGAATTGAATGGTAATATACTCATTCTTTCTTTACGCTCACTTGGATGCAAGTTTTACACGGATTAAAATTTGATTGCCGTTTAAGCGACTCTTTTCAAAAAACTCCTAAGAAACTTGCAGTGAAAAGCAAGTTTCTTTCCTGCCTGTATAACCATGAAGCAAAGCGCCAGGGTCATTTGCTAAAATATTACCATATTTCAAAACTCAGGGGTTAAATTAAAGCACAATATACCACCAATCAAAAAAACTTGGCAAGTGATTATTGAAAAACAGGCTCTTTTTACACTGATCGTAGTTTATTAAGGGGGAACTGCCCACCGTGAACAGTTAAAAAATTATTAAAAGTTTTACTGGTTTTTATTAAAGGGTTGTGGTATGAAATTAACTAGTGTCCATCCATAAATAGCTATTTTCTGCAATCTCTGCGTCAGACTCAGATTTTAATCCTCAAAATACGCAATGTATTCCTGTGGTTAAAATCTTCGTCTTCTTTGACTTTGCTGAAAATATCTCATTTCTGGATGGACACTAACTATGCAAGATTAAATAGCATAATACGGATTGGAGAGTATTTTCAGATAATTTTTTTAAGGAGGTTTATAATGCACTCTATTGTGAGAAAATTACTTGTTTTGCTCTTGGTATTATCTTTTACCGTAGTTCTTTCACCGGCCTACATATGCGCGGAGAAAGAAGAGGGGACTTGCCTAAAAAAGATCAACATCAATGTCGCATCACTGGATGAACTCACAGCGTTGAAGAGGATCGGCCCAAAGTATGCTCAGCGGATTATTGACTATAGAATAAATGTAGGCCCATTTGAAAAACCCGAGGAAATCATGAAAGTCAAAGGAATCGGGCCAAAGACCTTCGAAGCAAACAAGGATATGATCACTGTAAAATAGAAAATCAAGGCCGTTATCATAAGTAATGAGTCATGTGTATCCTGTCAGGCATTTCATGTCTTGATGTCTCCAATCCGTCCAAATGAGTATTCTGTTCTTTTCTTTTTCCATAAGATCGAAAGGATGAGAGGAGTGTCTCTCATCCTGTTGAAGGAGTGTCTATTTTGAAACGAACCAAAATTGCAAAGATTTTATCATCGGAAAAGGCCGGCGCCCAATTCATGGTAATGGGTTGGGTCAGAACCAAACGAGACTCAAAGGGAGGATTTTCATTTATTGAAGTCAATGATGGTTCGTGCTTGAGTAATCTCCAGATTATTGCCGATGAAAAGTTGGTAAATTACGAAACAGAGGTTCAAAAGTTGCAGACAGGTTGCTCCATCAGGACAGTGGGAAACCTTGCGACTTCTCCTGGGAAGGGGCAAAAGGTGGAGCTTCAGGCTGAAGAAATTGAAGTTATGGGATGGGCTGACCCCACAGTGTATCCTCTTCAAAAAAAACGACACTCCTTTGAATTCCTCCGAACAATAGCGCATCTCAGGCCCAGAACAAATACCTTCGGAGCCGTAGCCAGGGTAAGAAATGCAATGAGCCAGGCGATTCACACATTCTTCCAGGAGAGAGGATTCATATATATTCATACACCGATCATCAGTGGGAGCAATTGCGAGGGCGCTGGAGAAATGTTTCAGGTGACCACTCTTGATCTGGATCAGATTCCAAAGAAAGAGGGATATCCTGATTTTAACATGGATTTTTTTGGACAGCCGGTCAATCTCACAGTAAGCGGCCAGCTCCAGGCGGAAATCTATGCCCTGGCAATGGGGGATGTATACACCTTTGGCCCCACTTTCAGGGCGGAAGATTCCAATACATCACGTCATTTGGCTGAATTCTGGATGGTGGAACCGGAGATGGCTTTCTGTGACCTGGAAGGAGATGCGGCCCTTGCAGTGGATTTTCTGAAATATATAATTACTTATGTATTGGAGAATTGCCGGGAGGACATGGATTTTTTTAATAGATTCATAGATTCATCCGTGAAACAAACCCTTGAAGACGTCATTTCCCAGGGTTTTGAACTCCTGACTTACACAGAGGGTGTTGAAATTCTTAAAAAAACAAAAGAAAAGTTCGAGTTTCCAGTCGATTGGGGATGCGATTTGCAATCTGAACATGAGCGTTATCTCTGCGAAAAGGTCTTTAACAAGCCTCTCATCATAGTGGACTATCCTCAGGAGATCAAAGCCTTTTATATGAAACTCAATGAGGATGGGAAGACAGTTCGAGCCATGGATGTACTGGTACCCAAGATAGGAGAGATCATTGGGGGCAGTCAGCGAGAAGATGATTATGATACACTTCTTGCCAGGATCAAAGACATGAACCTCAACCCGGATGATTACTGGTGGTACCTGGAATTGAGGAAATTCGGTTCCGCTCCGCATGCCGGTTTTGGTCTGGGATTTGAACGCCTCATTCAATTTGTGACCGGCCTTTCCAATATAAGGGATGTGATCCCTTTCCCCAGAACACCAGGCAACGTGAGTTTTTAAAGGAAACGCCCTTCTTGACAAAATCCCAAAACACAACTATGGTAACTCTCAATGATTCAATGTAGCCTCATGATAATATCTTGATAAAAGTGATTCCTAAGACAGAAACCTGACACATGAGACCTGAGAACCCTGAACGCATGAACGGACTCATCTCTCTTAACCAATTCAGATCTGGGGTTTTTTCATGGTGAAACTCACTTTCTCAATTTTTGGAATGGTTTTTGCAACTAATGAACCGAAGAAATGTCATTAGAATATATTCACAAATCAGTTTAGAGAATTTCAATAGAGTCCGTCCAGAAATGAGATATTCTCTTCAAGATCAAGGAAGACAAAAATTTTAATCGAAGAAATGCATTGGGTATGTAGGGGCACGTTGCTACGTGCCCTTACATCTGAGTCTGACGCAGAGATTGCGGAAAATAGCCATCTATGGATAGACACTCAATACTACCAAGGAAACATATTACTCATTATTAAATATGAACGCGTGGAGAAAAATGAATATTCAATCAAATTATTTTAATGTTACAATATTCTTCATCATATTTATCACTCTGATCTCTGCTGGTTATGCAGATGGATTTTCTTATCTGAAATCTGAAGAACAGACATCTGTTGATAGAGACTTTCTCAATAAAAGGGATGGAGACACCACTTTCATGCTATCTGATGAGGAAATAAACGCCCAAATGGAAATTGAATATGTATGCGAGGATATTGTTCCTATAACGATTGAAGAATTGAATGAAATCGAATCTTTGAAAGGATTTGATGAAAAAGAACATTCAAACTATTCTGAATCTGCCGGAGATGATCCCCTTTCAGTCAATAACGTACCCTCGGGGAAGTCAGATCAGGAACTGCTTGACTCTGCATTAGGATTTTGTCAGGTTTCTAATGACTTTTGGGAGCAGGGAGATCTTGACAGCGCTCTTGATGCCTTGGACCAAGCCTATTCTCTCATTTTGCAAGTGAACTCTCATCAAGAACCTGAGATTTTACAACAACGGGATGATTTGCGATTCACTATCTCGAAGCGCATTATAGAATGTTATTCTTCCAGGTTTACGGTTGCCAACGGAAATCATAAAGAGATTCCCCTTGTCATGAACGAGCATGTGGAAAAGGCATTGATACAGTTCACAGGAAAACAAAAGGATTTCTTTATTGAATCGTATCGTCGTTCGGGAAGGTATCGTCCGGCCATTGTGAAGGCTCTGAAAGAAGCGGGACTTCCTGAAGAACTCTCATGGCTCCCTCTTATTGAAAGCGGTTTTAAAGTAAAGGCCCTCTCCAGAGCAAGGGCGTTGGGTCCATGGCAATTTATCGCATCAACAGGATATAAATTCGGTTTAAAAAGGGATCAATGGGTCGATGAGAGAATGGACCCTGAAAAATCCACAAAGGCGGCTATCGCTTATTTAAAGGAATTGCATCAGATTTTTGGCGATTGGACCACGGTTTTAGCTGCATATAACTGCGGAGAATGGGCGGTATTAAAACGTATCCGGACACAACGTATTAATTATCTTGACAACTTTTGGGACCTCTACATGGAACTCCCCAGAGAGACTGCCTTTTACGTTCCAAAGTTTTTGGCTGTATTACATATTCTGAATGATCCGGAAATGTATAACTTTACCCTTCCTCCGGTGGAAAAGGAAATGAAACCTGAGAAGGTTACCATAGAGAAACAGGTACACCTCAAGACGGTTGCCAGGCATTTGGATGTCTCGTTCAAAGCTCTAAAAGATCTCAATCCTTCTTTGAAATACGATTTCACACCAAGCAAGTCTTTTGAATTGAAAGTACCCCAAGACAAAGGATCTGTACTCCTTTCAAAATTAGATGATATCCCTAGGTATCATCCACCAATCCCCTCCTACGTAGTGCATAGGGTCAGGACAGGGGAGTCCTTGTCCGTTATTGCTCGCAGATACAGAACAAGTGTCAGGAAAATCATGGCTTTTAACGGACTCAGAAGCAGACATTTCATACGAGCGGGTTGGAAGCTTAAAATCCCCACAAGAAAAACGTATATTCCTTCAAAGAGAATCTCAACACAAGTGCTTGGTTCCATAGACAAGAAAGAAACAATACGGCATGTGGTTCGTAGAGGAGACTCTCTTTGGAAGATCGCCAACCGATTTGGAACAACCACAAAGGCCATATTGTCTTTGAATCAACTGAAGAGTACACGACTGAGAATAGGTCAGATCTTACTGGTTCCCAAAGGTCAGTCTATTTCTGTGGATATAAAGACCAAAACCTATGAGGTCATAGAAGGAGATTCATCATACGCCATTGCCAAGAAGCATCATATGAGTCTTTCCGAGTTTTTCAAACTCAATCACTTGACACCTCGGAGCACCATCTTTCCAGGCCAGATACTCCTGGTTCGAGCGGAGTAATTATCCTATGAATGCTCTTAAGAAACATGAGGCCGCATTTTCATGTCTCATTTATTGCTTGACAATAGCTTATAAGCGCATATACTTTTAAATGTCTTACCACCAATATTCTCATGTGGTGAGAAATCTCCAATACAAAGACTCTTAAAGTGGTTTCTGGTTTCAGGTGTTGTTGACTGGAGTGAGAAACGCAAGAAATGGTCTCTTCACTCAGTCATGAGAGCTTTATTAATCTCAAAGTACTCTCCATACAGCTTTGAATTACCGCTTTATTACCCCTGAAACCAGGCACCTGAAACCTGTGAACTCTGGACCCATAAACTGCAATAATGAAAGGCAATCTTACTCAGTATTTTCATGAAGATTGTCGGATTTGTTATTGATATATTCACTTGTATATGAGGAGGTGCAAAATCCTTCTTATGAAGAGGAGAGAGCATGAAAGATCAAGTTATTATTTATGGTAAAGCGAACTGACCATATACAAAACAAGCCAGGTCGGCGTATGGAGATCAAGCCGTTTACGTGGATGTCGTTAAGGATAAAAACAAACTGAAGGAAATGCTCAAGGTTTCCAAAGGAACCCGGGAGGTGCCTGTTATTGTAGAGGGCGAAAAAGTAAAAATCGGCTATGGCGGTTCGTGAGGTGTATGATGATGTAATCCTGTAGTTCATAGGAAGCATACGAAACAATTATCCGGCAAGCTGTGAACCTGGTCAATCGTAAAGTTTAAAATCTTTCTACTCACAAAAGGAAAATTTGGAAGAACAAGAGCATCATACACGAACCATCCGTCAGAATATAATTGACCTTTTGATAGACGAAGAACTGAACGCCAGAGACCTGTCCCAAGCCATTGGAATCCCTGAAAAAGATGTATATGAGCATCTTTCTCATATTGAACGTTCTGTGGAGGCCCAGGGAAAAAGGCTTATCATCCTGCCGTTCCGATGTCTCGTATGTGGATTCATCTTTGAAAAAAGAAAGCGATTCACACGTCCTGGACGTTGCCCCAGTTGCAAAAAAGGACATCTCCAGAGGCCAACCTATCGTGTTGTTAGCGTTTAGACCGTATCGTTTGTTTTAATGAATACCCACTCCCCGAACGGTTATAAAGGATAAAGAACTCAAGCTCAGAAACAGATTCGGTATTATGACCGGTGCTGTGCGATAAAGAGAGAGACATGCCCGACGAGGTCGGATCACAGATACCAACCCAACATGAAGGAAACATACAATTCTTGACCAAAACCAGGTTCGACGAGTTTGATCTCCCCAAAGAGGTCCTCGCCGGTCTGAATGATCCAGGTTTTACTTACTGCACTCCAATTCAGGCTCAGGTTCTTCCTCTGTCCCTGGCAGGAAAGGACGTGGCCGGTCAGGCCCAGACGGGCACCGGCAAGACCGCAGCCTTTCTTGTAACAATATTCGCCAGACTTCTCGCCATATCAGATCGGAAACCAAACCTTCCATCAGCCCTCATTATAGCACCCACAAGGGAACTGGCCCTCCAAATATACAAAGACGCCATATTCTTAGGAAGCCATACCGGTTTAACTCTTGCCCAAGTAGTAGGGGGCATTGACTATCATAAACAGGCTGAAACTCTCCGTCGAGGCGCAGATATCATAATCTGTACCCCTGGTCGAATCATTGATTACTTTAAGCAGGGGATATTCAGAACAGTCGGCATTAAAATAGTCGTCATTGACGAGGCAGACCGACTCTTTGATCTGGGTTTTGCCCAAGATATGCGATACATTCTACGCAAGCTCCCCCACTATGAAAAAAGACAATCCATGCTCTTCTCTGCGACGCTGTCCTACCGTGTTATGGAGTTGACATACGAATATATGAATCTGCCTGAAGTCGTCTCCGTGACCCCGAAAGAGATCACCGTGCAGGGCGTTAAGGAGTCATTATTCCATGTGGGCAGTCACGAAAAGTTGTCCTTGCTTCTGGGTCTGCTTGACAAAGAAAATCCAACAAAGGTTCTCATCTTCGTCAATACCAAGGCAGGTGTGGAATGGCTTGCTACAAAGCTCAAGGGAAACGGATGGTCTGCAGAAGGGATTACAGGTAACCTGCCTCAATACAGACGACTCAGGTTGATGGAGAGGTTCAAGAGCGGCAGGATCAAAATTCTCGTGGCAACGGACGTGGCGTCAAGGGGGATTCATGTTGAAGATATCACTCACGTTATTAATTATGACATGCCTCAGGATGTGGAGAACTATATCCACAGAATCGGCCGAACAGCACGAGCAGGCAAGACCGGTCATGCCTTGTCTCTCGCCTGTGAAAATTATGTCTTTCACCTGGACCCCCTGGAGAAGCTGCTGGGGTATGAGATCCCTGTGATATGGCCTGAAGATGACTGGTATAAGGAAGATATATCCAGATCCGTATCAACCAGAAGAGGAGGTCGAAGTGGAAGATATGTCCACAAAAAGGGAACTGGCACAAAGAAGCCTCAACGCCGAAAGACACCAATGAGAAAAACACCAAGCCATCGATTGGGAAATGGAGTTGATATGACATCGGATTCACGAGCCAAAAGCGAACCGAAATCAAAAAAAGAGAGGGGTCAGCCATACAAGAAAAGGAAACAAAAAACGTAACTGAAGAGTTTTAAAAAGAATTACTTTAACTGTAATCAAATTTTAATCTGTAGAAAACTCGCATTCATGTGAGGGTAAGACAAAAAAAGGAAATCGTCATTCAATTCATAGTACTGGAATGATCCAGAGAAAAAGAATCATATCACAAAATCCCTTGATGACTGAAAGACTGCGCTTTACAAATCCTCACACCAAAAAAATCTTGCTTTGACGTGTAAATATTGGTAAAATTTATACAATTAAAGTCTTTATATACTTGAAGTAATATGCTTAAAGTATAAATGATAGTTAATGAAATATGTCTAAAACTGTACACCGGATGTATTTTTATCCTTCAGAATCTTGGTCGATAATTTATCTTAAACCCGCAAAACGAGAAGACAAATGCGGAAATCTGAAGACAAACAATGCTTGCAAAGGTTTTAAGCGGCGCTATTTTAGGAATTGATGCGTACAAAGTGGAAGTGGAGGTGGATATAACCCGTGGATTACCTTCATTTTCTACTGTTGGCCTCCCCGAGGGGGCAGTCAAGGAGAGTAAAGAAAGAGTAAAATCTGCAG
>JAXHSZ010000288.1:0-2073 GCA_034190725.1 Thermodesulfobacteriota bacterium | reverse complement strand
GGAATCATGACGAACTCACATTGGAGATGGTCACGGATGAAGAGAGGGATTATATGTATAGAGTCTATGCCAGGGATCCACATGCAAGAATAAATTTTGGTATACGCAGGCGCTTAGCCCCTCTTCTAGGGAATAACAGGCGACGTATAGAAATAATGAACTTCCTTCTCTTTTCCTTACCAGGTACTCCTATCATTTATTATGGTGATGAGATTGGTATGGGAGATAATTACTATCTAGGTGACCGCAATGGTGTGAGGACACCTATGCAGTGGAGCGGTGATCGAAACGCAGGATTTTCAAGGGCCAATCCTCAAAGACTTTATCTGCCTGTGATAATTGATCCGGAGTACCACTATGAAGCTATCAATGTAGAGAATCAAGAGAGAAACCAAGCTTCACTCCTGTGGTGGATGAAACGGGTCATAGCTATGAAGAAGCGATTTCAAGCCTTTGGAAGAGGAAACATTGAATTTATATCTTCAGATAATCCCAAGGTTCTTTCTTTTATTCGTCAATACAATGACCAGATCGTCCTTGTGGTTGTTAATCTTTCCAGATTTTCCCAGATCGTAAGGCTTGACCTTGCAAGATTTGCAGGGTATGTCCCTGAAGAGGTCTTCAGTAGGAATAAATTCCTGCTTATTCAGGAGACGCCATATGCTCTTACTCTGGGATTTTACGACTATTTTTGGTTTTCACTGTCCAAGGAACCCGACACACTGCTACTAGGGAAAAAGGATGATGCAATTGAACTCGTAGTTAGCGGAGACTGGAGCGATATTTTTAATAACAAAAATAAGGAAAGAATGGAGAAAGAGGCCTTGCCCTCTTATTTAATAAAATGCAGGTGGTTTGGTGGAAAGGCTAGGAAAATTCGACGGATCAGGATAATTGAGAATATCATTTTCAAGTCGAGCGTGGAAGATATACGGATTCTCTTTCTCGAAGTCAATTATTCCGAAGGTCTTTCTGAAACTTATCAGTTGCCTTTATCTTTTGCTACAGGAGAAAGCTGTGACAGGGTCACTCAAGAAAGTCCTCATGCTGTGATTTGCCGTCTGAAAAGCGAAAAGATTGAGGGTATACTTTATGACAGCGCTTATGATGGAGGATTTCGGGAGAGGCTTCTTCTACACATTGCAAGAAGACTTACTTTGAGAGGCATATATGGCGAGATTTCAGGACATCCTGGGAAGCTATTGAAATCTATAAATAAGACAAAGAGTTTACCGTTAAAGAGATCTCAAGTTCTTAAGGCAGAACAGAGCAATACAGCTATAATTTATGAAAATTCTCTAATTCTGAAACTCTTCAGACATATAGAAGAGGGACTTCATCCCGATTTTGAGATAGGAATGTTTCTGACAGAAAACGCTGAGTTCAAACATATTCCCCATTTTGCAGGGGTTATTGAGTACAGGAAGGAGGGGTTCGAACCAGTAGTTTTAGGGATACTACAGACATTTGTCCCCAATGAGGGAGATGCATGGAAATATACTCTACATTCACTGGAGCTATTTTTTAACAATATTTTAGCCAAGATAGGAGAAATTGAAAACATACCAAAACTTTCTTCTTCTATATTGGAGACTGCATCTCAAGATATTTATCCGATTCTTCAGGAAGCAATTGGTGGAGTTTATATAGAGATGATTCGCCTTTTGGGTCAGCGTACAGGAGAAGTTCACCTTGCTCTCTGTTCAGATTTTAATGAACCCGACTTTCGTCCAGAACCTTTTTCTCTTCTCTATCAACGTTCGCTGTTCCAATCCATGCAAAGCTTGACAAAGAGAATTCTGGGACTTTTGCGAGAGCGTCTGCACAGTCTTCCAGAAGAAATTCAAGGGAGAGCAAAGGGAATATTGTCGATGGAAAAAGAGATGATAAATCGATTCAAGCCCATTTTTAAGAAGAAGATATCCGCAATGAAAATCCGTATCCATGGAGATTATCATCTGGGTCAGGTTTTATTTACTGGAAATGACTTTGTTATCGTAGATTTCGAGGGAGAACCAGCAAAAGCGTTAAGTGAAAGAAGACTGAAGAGGTCGCCATTGAGGGATGTGGCAG
>JAXHSZ010000287.1:0-7572 GCA_034190725.1 Thermodesulfobacteriota bacterium | reverse complement strand
TTAGGACAGAAATGATTAGTAAGGTCTATCATGCCAATCTCCTTTCTATTCAGAGTTTACTAATTGTACACTGAAGAAAGGCTGATGGCAAGAAAAAAACAATGATTAGGTGACATCGCCTGCTTCTGCATCTTCAGAAGAAATACCCACAATGTCCTTTTTCATTCTATTTGAGTGAACGGTCAATTGTGAACTGCTCATCGTGAACGGAAACACTTTAACATAAGTATTCCCACTGCTCTATGACATTAATCAACTCCTCATAATGTGTGCCTATCAATAATGGCTGTTTTCAAAATGCCCAATATATTCCTGCGGTTTGATCTTCGTCTCCCTTGACCTTGCAAAAAAAACTGGTTTCTGAATGGGCACCAGGCAAGAGCAAAGTCGTTTTGATGTAGCCATAACCTATTGAAATAATGATTAAAAGTTTTTAATGGAGAAATGTTTCACGTGAAACATAGGCCCATCTCATTACCTGAGTTATATTCTTTGCAAGATTCAAAAGGACATTGAAATACTTTTCCAACCCTTTCATTGTCTGAGATTCCCCCTCGGTGAAAAGATGAATAAACATTTATAACCATTCACAGTCTCAGCTTACAGTTCATGGTTTTTCAATTGAACGAAATTTATAATAATATAAGCATGTTCCATATCGATTCAGATGCCTGAATGAGTTTTTTACTCATTGTAATATCATAGCTTTTTGAAAAGAAGAATTGTATATAATCTCCTCTTTCTTCTTTTTCATGAATGATTAATAATGAACGGATACAAATACTTATTAGCTTCATTATGTGTGTATTGAGAGAGAGATTCCATAATCCCATGGATTGAAAATTAATACCTTTTCTTTTAAATAAATCAATGGTATATACCGATAATAAGGATTAAGAATTACAAGGAGGAAATGCAAAAGATGGTTTCAACAAAGAAGACGATCGAAGGAAATGAAGCAGCAGCTCATGTAGCCTATGCAATGAGTGATGTTGCAGCAATCTATCCCATTACACCATCGAGCAGCATGGGTGAATATTGTGATGAGTGGGCAGCGCATGGGAGAAAGAATATATTTGGACAGGTGATGAAGGTGGTCGAGATGCAGTCGGAAGCCGGTGCGGCCGGTGCTGTCCATGGAGCACTCTCTGCAGGAGCTCTTGCCACTACATTCACTGCATCTCAGGGTCTGCTCCTCATGATACCGAATATGTATAAGATATCCGGAGAACTCATGCCTACGGTTTTCCATGTGTCAGCCCGTGCAGTTGCATCCCACGCCCTCTCCATATTTGGGGACCATTCAGACGTAAATGCTGTTAAACAAACGGGTTTTTCTCTTTTGGCATCAGCCTCGGTACAGGAGGTAATGGACTTGGGATTGGTGGCACATCTTGCCAGTATTCGGTCCGGTGTTCCCTTTGTCCATTTTTTCGATGGATTCAGGACTTCGTCCGAGATACAAAAGATAGAAGTGATCAATTATGAAAGCATGGCAGAGTTGGTGGATTGGGATGCCATAGATGATTTCAGGAGTCGTGCCATGAATCCGGAACATCCTCAACTCAGGGGAACTGCACAGAATCCCGACATCTTTTTTCAGAACAGAGAGGCTTCCAATCGATTTTATTATGAAGTTCCTCATATAGTGGAAGAAGAGATGAAGAAGGTGGAAAGAATTGTAGGCCGCCCTTACAACCTCTTCGATTATGTTGGAGATCCTGAAGCGGATAGAGTCATTGTATCGATGACATCAAGTTGTGATGTAATCGAGGAAACGATCAACTACCTGTTGGATTTGGGCGAGAGGGTCGGTCTTGTAAAGGTAAGACTGTACCTGCCTTTTTCAAGGGAACACTTCTTAAGGACGGTTCCTGCCGCAGCCAAGAGGATCGCTGTTCTTGACAGGCTGAAGACCCCAGGTGCTCTCGGAGAACCATTATATCAGGATGTGTGTACTGCGTTTAACAGAGAAAAAAGCGCTCCTTTTATCGTAGGAGGTCGATATGGACTCGGGAGTAAGGATTTTACACCTACTATGGTAAAGGCTGTTTTTGATAACCTTCGTTCTTCCGCCCCGAAAAACCATTTCACAGTGGGCATTTTGGATGACGTTACCCATACTTCCCTTGATTTAGGGCCGGAAATAGATCCCTCTCCTGAAGGAACCATACGATGCAAGTTCTGGGGGCTGGGTGCAGATGGAACGGTTGGGGCCAATAAAAATGCAATAAAGATCATTGGTGAAAACACAGATATGTTTTCTCAGGCCTATTTTGCTTATGATGCAAAAAAGTCTGGTGGCATTACCATGTCTCATCTCAGATTTTCACCCCATAAAATACAATCTCCATATCTTCTGACAAAATCAGATTTTATTGCATGTCATAATCCTGCTTTTGTGGATCAATATGATATTCTTGATGGGATAAGAGACGAAGGGTCTTTCCTGCTCAATTCATCCTGGAGCCTTGAGGAGATGGAGAGTCACCTTCCGGACCATATGAAGAGAACCATCGCTCAGAAGAAGTTGAATTTCTACATTATAGATGCTGGTAAAATCGCTTCGGAATTGGGTCTGGGTGCTCGTATCAATATGATCATGCAGGCAGCGTTTTTTCAGATAGCCAATGTTATTCCTCCTGAAGAAGTTCTCACATATATGAAAGATGCTATCAAGAAAACATACGGAAAGAAGGGTGATGAAGTTGTCAAAATGAATATTGACGCCTTGGACATGGCCATCAGTGCCTTAAAGAAGGTAGATGTCCCTGATTCTTGGATCAGTGCGGGAAAAGAAGCATATCAAGGAATAGAGGAACCCGATTTTGTGAAGAATGTCATGAGGCCGATGCTGGCCCAAAAAGGAGATGCTCTTCCTGTCAGTGCCTTTAGCCCTGATGGAATTTTTCCTACAGGTACGACCAAATACGAAAAACGAGGGGTTGCCATCAATGTACCTGAATGGCAGCCGGAAAACTGTATCGAATGTAATCAATGTTCTTTTGTGTGTCCTCATGCTGCAATCAGGCCGGTCCTCGTGAGAGAAGAGGACTTGGCGAAAGTACCTCAAGGTTTTGTGACAATTGAAAGTAAGGCAAAAGAACTGAAAGGATTAAAATATAGAATTCAAGTAAGCCCCCTTGATTGTGTCGGGTGTGGTAATTGTGCAAGTATCTGTCCTGCAAAGAAAAAAGCTCTGATCATGAGGCCTTTTGCTCTTCAAACGGAAAAAGAGTCGATGAATCATCTGTTCTCCACGGAGCTTCCCGTCATCGATGATCTCATGCCCGCTACTTCTGTGAAGGGAAGCCAGTTTCAAAGACCTCTCTTTGAGTTTTCAGGAGCATGCCCGGGATGCGGAGAGACCCCGTATGTGAAGCTTGTTACACAACTTTTTGGCGATAGAATGATGATCGCAAACGCTACGGGCTGTTCTTCAATTTATGGGGGGTCGGCTCCTGTCTGCCCTTATTCTGTAGATGAAAAAGGGCACGGTCCCACTTGGGCAAACTCCCTGTTCGAGGACAATGCAGAATATGGTTTCGGAATGGAACTGGCCATAACCCAAAGAAGAGAAAAACTTGCCTGTATGATTCAGGATGCACTGGAACATAATATATCAAACGAGCTGAAGGACGCATTCTCAGGGTGGCTTGAGCACAAGAACGACACAGACAAGTCAAGGTTGTACGGTAACAAGATAGAACATCTCATTGAAACTGAACTCATTGAACATCAAGATAACGTTGATCCTGTACTTCTTGATCTTCTCGATATGAGTGATCTTCTTGTGAAAAAATCAATATGGATATTCGGTGGCGATGGCTGGGCCTATGATATAGGGTATGGAGGATTAGATCATGTCATAGCTCTTGGTCACGATGTGAATATACTGGTCCTGGATACTGAGGTGTATTCCAATACGGGTGGCCAATCATCAAAGTCCACACCAACAGGGGCTGTTGCCAAATTTGCAGCAAGCGGCAAGCCAATGCGTAAAAAGGATCTGGGCATGATTGCCATGACTTATGGGTATGTGTATGTGGCCTCAGTAGCGATGGGTGCGAATAAGAACCAGCTTATGAAGGCACTGGTTGAAGCGGAGAGCTATCCAGGCCCGTCACTTATCATCGCCTATTCTCCATGCATTAACCATGGAATCAATATGGGTGAAAGCCAAAATGAGCAAAAACTGGCGGTGGAATCAGGTTACTGGACTCTCTATCGTTACAACCCAGGATTGAAAGAAGAGGGAAAGAATCCTTTTACCCTCGACTCAAAGGATCCAAAGGGTGATTTCAGAGAGTTTCTCATGGGAGAGGTGCGCTATTCAAGCTTGTTGAAAACATTCCCTGAGAACGCAGAAGTCCTATTTAAGCAAGCTGAAGAAGAGATGAAAGAAAGATATGATAGTTATAAGAGAATGGCTCAAGGTGACAGTACTTAGTTTTTCATTCAGAATTGAGATACTGAATTGAACGGTGATATACTGTCTTTTTCTACGCTCACCTGGATGCGCGTTTTACACGGATTACACTTTGACTGCCGTATATGCGACTCTTTTTAAAAAGCTCCTAAGAAACTTAGTAGCTGTTCACTGTTTCGAGGTTCATTGGTTTCAGGTGTCTGGTTTCGGGTTTCAGGTTCGAGAAAGAATGCAGTGATAACTTGAAGTTATATGTATGGAGAGAATATTGAGGTCGGAAAAAAGCTTTTATGTTTGAGAGAAGAGTTTATTTCGAGTCTTCCTCTCTTCTGACACCTGACACCAAGATTTAAATGTTCGTGATTGTACATCCTCACCACACAAGAATATCAATGATAAAATCTGTGAACGGTTACGAAACTTGAAGCCAATACCAAGTTTCTTTCATGTAAAACCCCGAAGTAAAGCGCCTGGGACATTTGCTAAACTGAGATAGCATATGAATGTTAGTTTGATGGTTCATTAGATAGCCTCTCTTCTTTTTTTAGGAAGTGTAAAAAAGACGAGTCCGTCTAATCCGGAATCTTAATAATAGGTTTAACTCAAATGGTTCTCTCCTGCATGTACCACGTAGATTTCTTGTTTAAAGGTCTCCTTTAAATCAATATGAAATCCGGCCAATAGTATTCAATCAAGAGTCAAAATTCCGACGAATTGATCAGAGCTGCGTCAAATATCTGCCCATGTGTGAGTGCAACATTTGGAATAACTCGAGAACTGGGAAAACAAATACGGAAATACTCGTTCGTGCCCGTTCATAAACGGCTATTTTCCACAATCTCTGCGCCTGCCTGTGCGTGATCGCACGCAGACAGGTCAGACTCAGATGTAAGGGCACGTAGCAACGTGCCCCTACATACCCAATGTATTCCTGCGGTTAAAATACTTTATCTTTCTTGACCTTGCAGAAAATATCTCACTTCTGAATGGACACTGGTTCAGGAGCAGGGCGAAATAACTTTCCCGAGTTTGCACTCAGATTGAGGTTGGATTTGCTCCATCTGAAAACGAAAAACCAGGAGAACGACACTTCCCATTCTGAGGATTACGATCTGGCTGCTTTTTTTGTTATCACTTAACACAAGTTCCTCCTCTGTGAAGAGAGTCAATCCTTCTGAATGATTGAGTAATGACATATTGAGAAAAGAGACCTCCCTTCCCTGGGGGGTGATGAAGAGAGAGCAGAACTGTCAACATAATAATAAAACGGAAATACCTTTATGGTGCAGAAATTTTTTACTCTCATCTTACCTCCCCCATCAATGAGAAGGAAACAAACAGACCATTGAATTGGCATGATTTCTGCAAGAATTTGAAATTTGGATAGATAAGTGTGTGCCTTTTTATTCAATAGGCCGAAAATACTGTAAAAATAAATCCATGTCCGTCGGAGGGAGAAAATAATTGTTCCTTCATTCCATACTCATGAGTAGGGAATGGAACGGGTAAGATATTCGTGTAAGAAATTTGAAACATGAGAATCGTATACAATATAAGACGATCGGCTTTTTCCATGTGAAAGTACTGTGTGATTTTAATGGTCTTTATAGAGAGACTTCTGTCATCTATGAGATTCTGTCCATAAGAATGACAGAGGAATGATTGTAAAGAACATTCAAGTCACAATGCTCTCCAACCTCAAAGAAAACGCCATTCATGTTTTCAGATTTCCGATCTTATCAATTCTTAACATCTCAGAAATTCTATCAATGTCACCAAATAATTTCATTCAGAATTATCAATCATAAGAGTTCTCCGCCATACTCCTGCATCCAATATATCATGATTGATAAGAATCCACCTGATATCTATCCTGCATTGAGAAACCTTTTACAAAGTCAACAAAGCTGAAGATTCTGATCACAGTTTTATCTTGTTCAAAAATAGTATCTAAAACAACACCCATGTTCTCTTAGTAAGAGAAACATTCTGGTGATATTTAACTGCGAAAAACGTGAGGGGAAATGAGAATTTTAGTTGCTGAGGATGATCCTGTATCGCGAAAAATTCTAAAAATAGCGCTGGGGAAAACAGACCATGAAATTATTTTTGCTGAAGACGGCCTGAAAGCATGGGAGATATTCAAAAAAGAATCTGTAAAAATTGTGGTTACGGACTTGATAATGCCCCAAATGGATGGATTGACTCTTTGCAAAAAGATCCGGTCAACTAAAAAAGAAGATTATACGTATATTATTGTTCTTACAACAAAAAACCGGAAAGTAGATATGGTCAATGTTCTTGAAGGAGGGGCAGATGACTATATTACCAAACCATTTGACCAGGGGGAACTTAAAGCACGGCTTATAACTGGAGAGCGTATTCTCAAACGGGAACAGCAGTATAAGAATATGCAAAATACCTTAATAGAGAGCCGCAACAAACTCAGAGTCGTATTTGATTCTTTGGACGATGAAATTACAGTCATTGATGAAAATTTTAAAATTGTTTCCATTAATAAAACATTTATGCGCAACAAATCCATCACTTATGAGGGGACCATAGATAAAGTATGCTTTTTACATAAAGATGGTACAGGCAGTCCCTATTTTGAGGAGGAGACGGTATCATTTATAAAAAAAGCCTTTGTTACAGGCGAATCAAAAGTATTTGTTCAAATATCCACCACCAGCCAGAACCAAAAAATATATAAAGAGATTCATTGTGTGCCGATAAAAGACAATTCAGGTAATGTCTTTCAAATAATGATTGTATCAAGGGACATAACAAGTGAAAGAAGAAGATCAGAAGAAATAGAGGCACTCAGCAGAGAAGTTAAGCGAGCATACAGTGAGATTAAGGAAAAGAATGATGAATTGGAGAATACCCTACAAAAATTAAAAACAAGTCAGGCCCATATGATTCATTCAGAAAAGATGGCCTCTATCGGTCAATTGGCTGCGGGGATCGCTCATGAGATAAATACACCTATTCAATATGTCGGAGACAACACCCGTTTTCTTAGTGAGGCCTTCAGCAACTTTTCTGAAGTGTATGAAAGGCATATAAAGTTGTTGAAAGCTATTAAAGCAGACGAACCTCTGGTAGATATGATCAAAGAAGTGGAGTGCACTACAGAGAAG
>JAXHSZ010000286.1:0-2485 GCA_034190725.1 Thermodesulfobacteriota bacterium | reverse complement strand
GCTGCATCTTCCGAGGGGGTTGTCCATGCCTCATCATATGATGGGACTTGGATGCCCATGGCACCGCCAAGGACACCGGCCAAACAACTCAAACTCCCCCTCATGAGATTGTTCAATGGTTGCTGACGTGTAAAACTTGATCCCGCAACATTGGCATGAAATCTCAGGCATAATGCATTTGGGTCGGTAATCCCAAAGTCCCTCTTGAGTGTCTCCGCCCAAACCTTCCTCGCTGCTCTGAATTTCGCTATTTCCTCAAAGAAATCCTGATCCACACTCAATACCGGCATGAACTTCGGGGCAGCGACATTTGCATCAATCCCCCTTTTTATCATCTCTCGGAGTGTGTCATTGCGGATGGCTATGGAATATGCAATCTCCTGAACAGCATCACAAAACGCTTCACGTAAATCATAACCACTGCTATACCACCCGTTCCACTTGAATAGGTTTTGGCAAGCATATTCCAGAAAGTCATTTGACCATCGGAAAGTCGTGGACGTGCGGCCCTTCACAAATGTAATATATTCCTGATCGGGAACACAGGTGTTGAATAAATAGAAATGTGGAATCAGAGCTAAACCTCTCAATTTCCCTATATCAAAACCATGCTTCATGGCAGTCAATACATACGCTTGTGAAAGATCCGGTGTAGAAGGGGCTGAAGAGAAGCTGAGAGCGTCCAAAGGGAGATCCTTAAGCATTTCCTCCACATCGTTCAAGGAATGCAGGCAAGTCCCACATACCCCAAGATGACCGTCAGCAGCCTCCTGATCAGGCTCAAGCCCATAGAATGTGGGGTTATCCAACTCACACTCTATGGCTGTCATCCCCTGCCCTATGAGGTATCTTAACCTTTCATTATATGCCTTCGGTGTGGATAAACCGGTGATGTTCCTGATATTCCATAATTTTCCCCGATACATCAAAGGATGATGACCACGAACAAATGGATACTGTCCTGGGTGACCAATATCCTTACTATGGTCAATATGAGCTAAGTCTTCCGGGGTATAAACCTCCTTTACCGGAATCCCGGAAGCAGTGGTGTCCTCGGTCACTTTTTCCCGATACATCTGTGTGATCTCTTTGCTGCTGATCATAAGACCTCCTTGATAATAGGTAATCGTTTACGGTTCTCAGTTGACAGTTCACGGTTTTTTCAATGAAATTAATGTCATCCTCATAAGAATATGCAGGGGCTCCCAAAGCTTCTCTTTTCAATGATCCCCGGGAATATAATCAGTACCAATATGCCCTTCCTCTGTCAGCTGTCTCATCTGCTCCTCACTCTTCCCCAGGAGCACTCTATACACATAGTCATTATGCTCTCCAAGACATGGAGCGAGCCTTCCGGCCACCGGAGGTGTCCGGGACATCTTCCAGATAAATCCAGGATATGGATGAGTCCCTGCCTCAGGATGGTCAAGCTCAAAAAAGAATTCACTTTCCTTTAATCGACGATCATTGACCACATCTTGAGGAGTGTGAAGCCCTGCCCCCGACACACCAACCTTCTGGGCCTTTTCAGTGGCCTCCCTCTTGGTCTGTTGTATTATCCGGGGAAGAAAGAGATCTTCAAATTCATCTTTGTGGCTCAAGTCGGTTAAATACTCGAACCTGCGATCATCCGCCAACACCCTGAAGATCTTTACCCCTGTCTCTGTTTTCAGGTTGAGAGTGATCCCTTTCTTATTGGTGTTTAAATGGAGAAACAATCCACTCTTATCAGGGTGAGGTTCATCATTGAAGAACGGCCCCAATCTTCTGGCTCCATCACCTTCACCCGGCTTTTCTATCTTGATGACCTCAGCGCCGTAATCAGCCAGCAGTTTGGTGCAGCAGGGCCCTGCAATATAATGCGTAAGGTCCAACACCTTCACCTTGTCCAGAGGTCTTCTGATTTCCTCCTGATCATTATTTTCCATGATAAATCATGTCCATTTCTTCGGGATCAAGGAAGACGAAGATTTTTATCACAGGAAAACATTTCCGGATAAAATTGGGTAGATTCAGTAGGCTTGATTCGCTGAACCGGTATTTTAACTGAAATCTAAAAAAGTATCGCAACCATTTTAAATAATGGCTATGAAATCTTTGGGATATTTTCTTTTTGACCAATAAAGCTTCGAACTAAACATTCTGGGTTATAGGAATCTTTCTCATTATGTTTATCAGTGAACGTCCATAATCATTTATTGAATGTCAAACGGTTAGATAAACATATAAATAATACTATTTTTCTTGTCAATCTTTTTTATTTTTGGTATTCATGTTCACTGTAAACGGAAAATCATATAATTCCTTGATGGGCTATTTTGATATAAAAGAAGTTGACATTGAGCATATTGCTATTTATAACTATAGAAAAATATTTATGATTGCTTTTAAACCTAGCAGATATGGGTGAGTAATCTCCCATCGGAATGTGAGTCACATTTCCGCCTGGATTTTTTACTTTTCTTATGGGGATGTCCGAATTCAA
>JAXHSZ010000285.1:0-3925 GCA_034190725.1 Thermodesulfobacteriota bacterium | reverse complement strand
TCTGGCCGCGCCCGTCGAAAGCGGGCTCGGTGCCAAAGGCTCCATCTCCAAGCACCCTGCGGCCCTGCGCTGTCTCACTACGCCTACCATATATTTACAACAATGAATATGCTCGCCTCGTCCGTACCCGCCGGATGCGACGGGCTTACCTGCTCGCCCTACTTCTTCGGGCAGGTAATGGATAAGGCTGAACATAGCAAGCTAGTGAGGGAATTTCTCAAGGAGGTGGAGGCAAGGGAACCTGATGACGATGAGGTCCGAGTTATGATAGTGGGGCAAACCAGTGGTTATCTTCAGTTGATTGAACTCCTCGATTCATTGGGAGCAAAGGTGGTGGTAGATGAGAGTTGTTTCGGCATGCGCTACTTTTGGGACGAAGTACAAACAGATGGCGATCCCCTTGAGGCTATTGTTTCCCGTTATGTGGAGCGTCTTCCTTGCCCGGTAAAGGATGGAAGTATACCCCGCAGGCGAGTTCCCTTTATCATGAATATAGCTCAGGAGTATGAGATTGAACTTGCTCTTCTTGTAACACCTGCTTTTTGCGATCCCCACGGCTATGATAATGCAGTTATTCGTCAAACTCTCCTTGATAAAGAGATCAAGGTATTGGAATTGGGGGTGGATTTTCCTTTACCACTGGGTCAGTTTCGTACTCGAATTGAAGCCACATTGGAAACAATACAGTTGATTTAAGCTGAATTGTGTCTGAACAAACATTAGATTTTTTTGTCACATTCAGGGAATGCAAAGATTTTACCCGCAGGAATATATTGGGCATTGTATGGCACATTGTAATGTGCCCTTATATCTGAGTCTAATACAGAGATTGCGAAAACGAGCCGTTTATGGATGGACACTCAATAAGAGAAGGGAGTTATAGTTATGGCAAGTGAGTCGACAAAATATCCGACAAGGCCGCTAAAGTGTTACGACAAAATGATAGAAATCCGTGGTCAACTCGGTAGAGATACCTTTTCCGCTCCCCAGAGGGGGAAAGTCCTTGTCCTAGGAGGTGAAGGTGGAGGACATGCCCTTTATGGTGCTTTTGATGCCGAAGTTATTCCGGCCATGCCTACGGGTCGGGACATGAGAGACTTGAGTTTATTGGCCAAGCTCAATGAGGCCGCTGAAGCCAAAGGCTTTACAAGGGACTGTTGCTCCACACTCCGCATTGCACTGGGGGCTTATTACGCAGGGCAGTTTGCGCTGAATGCCAAAACCGGGGAACAACTTCGTCCGGATATTGCCGTCAACATGGTAATGTGTCAGGGACAGATAAAGTCTCATCAAATCCATGGTGAGAACTTCGGGATCCCGGTTGTTGATATTGAGCTTCCCTGGATTACTCATGATCCGGAACTGGCCAAGAAACGTTTCATCGAAGGATTGCATATGGCCATAGAAGAGATGGAGAAAGGATTAGGGAGAAAATGTGATGATGAAAAGCTCATACAGGGCACCATAAATGAATGGAGAGTTCGCCGGAGTATGAGCGAGATCGCCATGCTTCAACAGACGGTTCCCGCTCCCCTCAAGATGAGAAATATTGGTTCCTTTTTCGTCTTCCTTCTTCGTGGTGCGGCGTTCAGGTCCGATGTGGCCGACTTTTACGAGTTAGCTTTGGAAGATGTTCAGGAACGGGTAAGAGACGGTATTGCAGGCTTTGAAAATGAGAAGTTTCGCCTCCTCCATGAGGGCAATCTGCCCTGGTTTCCTGTGATCGGTGAGATCCTAAGATATCCGGAGAAATATGACGGCGTTTATATCGGCAGCCTGAATAATTTTGCCATGGCGGGCAATTTCATTATTGATGAACAAGGACACTGGCAACCTGCACCCGCTCCTTGGGAGAGGGGTATTGAGATAAATACCCGGGAGGACGCTTTGGATGAGTTGGCCGGGTTTATTGTGGGCCAACCCTTTTGTCAGCTTTTTCAGCGTCCTGAACACAGACTGAGTGTGGCCAGAGATTGGAAGGTTGATGGAGTAGTCTTAGCAATGGATCGCGGCTGTGTCGGCATCACCAGTGGTCTCCTGGAAAGCGCCAATCTTCTTAAGGAGAACGATATTCTCTCTGTGTGCTACGAAACAAGCAGCTCTGTCCCTTCAGACTTTGATGAGAAGGGGTATCAGAGGTTATTGGACAGACTTATGGAAAGTTTGGAGGGCAAATGAAATCGCTCGTGGTTGGTGGAACCGGACCTACGGGTCCTTACATCGTAGAGGGTTTGCTCAAGCGGGGATATGACGTGACGATCTTCCATCGGGGCACGCATGAGGTGGATCTCCCAAAAGAGGTGGAGCATATTCATGGTGACCCCCATTTCAAAGAGACCATTGAGACTTCTCTCAGTGGAAGAAAGTTCGATCTGGTCATATGCATGTATGGCCGCCTTCGCTATATTGCTGAGATGATGAAAGGAAGAACTGACCGATTCATCGCTATTGGAGGGGCGGTTGTATATAAGGGTATTTTCAAACCGGAGCATAATCCGGATGGAATTCCCGTGCCTATTAATGAAGACGCTCCGTTAGAGACGGACCCTGAACAGAATAGGTTTTCGTATCTTATGGCGGTGAGTGAACAAACGGTCATGGATGCGCATCATCAAGAACAGTATCAAGGTGTGGTTTTCCGTTACCCCATGGTGTATGGTCCACGACAACTTGGCCCTCGTGAGTGGTGTATATTAAGACGTATTCTGGACGGCAGAAAGCAAATCATTATTGCCGATGGGGGGCTGACTTTAGAGACACGAGGATATGCGGAAAACATGGCTCACGGAGTGCTATTGGCCGTGGATCAACCGGAACAGTCTGCAGGACAAATCTACAACATTGGTGATGTTGAGTTACTTACCTTTCGCAGATGGATAGAGCATATTTTCAAGATCATGAACTATGACGGGGAACTGGTGGAAATGCCGGCCCTGATGGCTCGACCGAGTCGTCCCTATTCAGGCAGGACCCATCACCGAGTTCTGGATCTCACAAAGATAAAGACCGAGCTTGGTTATCGAGAAGCAGTCTCCGTAGAAGAAGCAATAAGACGGACTGTGCAATGGTATCTTGAGCACCGTCCCCAACCCGGTGGCGAGGAGGAACGCCAGCTCAAAGACCCTTTCGATTATGAGGCTGAGGACAGATTCATTGGAGCCTATCGAAAGAGCATGGATGAGATTCTGCAAATTGACTATACTCGGGAACGATTCCGTCATCCCTACCCTCATCCCAAAGAACCAAACAGACCACGCGATGAGGCCGGTAGATAGTGCCTATCCAGAAATGAGATATTTATTGCAAAGTCAAAGAGGAAGAGGTTTTAACCGCAGTCGGGTATGCACAGCACATTGCAATGCGCCCCTGTATCTGAGTCTGTCGCAGATATTGCGGAAAATAGCCATTGATGGATGAGCGTTACATAAGGGAGGAAAAATGAAAAACCCAAACACAGATTTACTACTCAGTCCTTATCGGACATTGGACTTGACTGATGAAAAGGGATTACTCTGTGGTCGCATATTGGCTGACCTTGGTGCCGACGTTATTAAAGTAGAAAGACCCGGAGGAGATTCGGCACGAAATATTGGTCCTTTTTACCACGATATCCCTGATCCTGAGAAGAGCCTGTCCTGGTTTGCATCCAATACCAATAAGAGGAGCATTACTCTAAATATAGAATCCCTTGATGGGCGGGATATCTTTAAGCAACTGGTCAAGACTGCCGATTTTGTCATTGTGTCCTTTGATCCCGGTTATATGGAAAGTTTAGGCTTAAGTTATTCAGCTTTGAGCGAGATTAGGCGATGTCACCTAATCATTGTTTTTTTCTTGCCATCAGCCTTTCTTCAGTGTACAATTAGTAAACTCTGAATAGAAAGGAGATTGGCATGATAGACCTTACTAATCATTTCTGTCCTAA
>JAXHSZ010000284.1:0-9472 GCA_034190725.1 Thermodesulfobacteriota bacterium | reverse complement strand
AGCCTTTCCTCTTGCAGGTTTTCCATCATATATGGAAACGCCATTCCCTCCTCACCCAAAAGGTTTGACGCAGGGACACGGCAATCGTCAAATACCAACTCTGCCGTGTCCTGGCCCCGTAAACCAAGCTTGTCCAGTTTCCTTCCATGAGAAAAACCAGGGGTTCCGTCCTCTATGAGGAGTATGCTGAGACCTTTATGGGGCGGATCAGCTTTCGGGTTTGTTGAACAGGCCACTATGGCCAGATCGCAGCTTACGCCGTTGGATATGAAGATTTTCTGGCCGTTTACCACATATGAGTCCCCATCTTTTATAGCTGTGGTTCGAATACCTTGAAGATCCGAGCCGGCGTTTGGCTCCGACATGGCAATACTCGTAATGCAGTTACCTGAAACACAGCCAGTCAACCATTTTTCTTTTTGCGCTTTATTCGCAAAATTTCGCAGATATGGAGCACAAATATCATTGTGAGCTCCTGCTCCTAAACAACCGGCCTGAGCCCTCGCTATCTCTTCATTAATAATAACAGAATACTCAAATCCCGCATTAAAACCACCATATTCCTCTTCAGCCCATGGGCAGAGAAATCCCTGTTCACCACATTTGTGCCAGATTTCTCTGGGGACCATTCCGGCCTCTTCCCACTCTTCTACGTGTGGTACCACTTCCTTTTCTAGAAATTTTTTCAATGTCTCCCGAAAAATTCTGTGTTCTTCCTGATAGATGTCGACTGCCATATTCCATCTCTCCTTTGTGTTTAGAGTTTTTGAGGACTCGTCCTCTCAGAAAAAAACTCGAAGGGTGTCAATTCTGGTTTGCTGGTAAGCAATAACTCTCTACAAACCCTTATTCGTACCTGAGTTGAGCGTTTCCTATATATGATTACGTCTTAAGTGTAAAGTGCTTAAAATGAACTCAAGTGCCTAGAGTTAAAATAATCTTATTATTTTAGCCCTATAAGGCAGAAACCACTGGTAAAGCTATAAAGGCAATCAAAATATCGAAACTAAAAATGTTACAATTTTTCTATTTTAGGTTCATTCTTAACATCCGCTCTGATTCGTGCCCTGTTTGCTTTATGGTAGTCTGCTCTAATCGAAGTTCCGCAATACATGACTCATGCTCTGAAAAATGTATTTTTTAACTGTAGTTCACTTCAGGCACTTCAAACTTTAGTCACTTTATGGTTCCCTGAATCCGACAGGTCAACGATGAGAACTCTGACTTAAAATGCAGTACTGTCAAGAGATAGAGTACTTCATACGAGTCATATGAAGAAGCATTTGGTGTCATATACCACAATTCAAGCTTCTTATAAAGTAAATTTTCAAGTACAAAAAAAGGGCAGGGTTTGGCAAGAGATTTTTATCGTTGGATTGTACAAGATGGAGAAGACCATGGATGGGAACGCAGGTTGGTGTCTCTAGTCGATATTCTCGAAAATACTCAATTCTTCCAGATCTTGAAGTTCAAAGGTGTCAGTATCTTCAATATTCACAAAGGCCTTTTCAAGCTGATTTCTCTTTCTTTCCCATTTTGGTCGACACTTGTCGCATACACGATGCGAGGCATCGATTGACTTGAATTCTTTTCCACAAGCTATACATATTCTGTTTTTGCAGAGCAGCTCGGGTAATCCTATTTTTTTTCGAGCTTCGTTTATGGAAGTGATCTCCATATCTCCCTCCACAGGTCTGGGAGCCCCTCTTTTTCTCTGAAGGTGATTTGTAGAAGGGATTGATGTACCCATTTTCTCACCTCGATTCATTGAAAGCTGGGAGAATAATTGTTTCAATTATCATAGATTGTCTTATTCTGTAAACAGAAAACATTCTATCCATATATTACACCGATGATTTCTCATCGGCACGTTGTAGAGAATTCTTTAGATACAGAGTTTTTATTCAGTGGTTATCGGTTTGTTAAATTTTCTTGCATAGGTACTCCGACCTTGTGAAATTTAATACTGAAAACCTAGAACAAAAGCTTTCTGCCATAAATCTTTGGGAATTTAGGTTGCAATGTCAGAGGAAAAAGTGTACATAAAAACGAAAACAAAGCGGAAACTTGATAGAGAAATTGACGATTTCTTTATTGGTGCCCATCAAGAATTGAGATATTTTTTTGAAAGGTCAAGGAAGGCGAAGACTTTAACCGAAGAAATACATTAGGTATTTCGGGGATTAAAATCTGAGTTTGACACTGAGATTGCTGAAAATAGCTGTTTAAGAGAGGCACTCATTGAGTTTTGGAAGTTTAATGTCGTCATTATGTTTTCATATGAAGTAAGATCAAGGAGGGAGCCATGTCAATTAATAAAGTAATTCTTATCGGTAGGCTTGGAGCGGATCCTGAAGTAAGATACACAAGCGATGGAACAGCTGTAGCCACTTTTCGTATAGCCACCAATGAGAGATGGACTAATCAAAAAGGTGAAAAGGAAGAGAGAACGGAGTGGCACAGAGTTGTAGCATGGCGAAGATTGGGAGAGATATGCGGGGAGTACCTCTCAAAGGGCAGGCAGGTCTATATTGAGGGGAGGCTGCAGACTCGTTCATGGGAAGACAAGGACGGAAATAAGAGGTGGTCAACAGAGATCGTTGCATCCAATATGCAGATGCTTGGAGGCCCTTCCGATGAAAATAGATTGAAAAGGGATTATGAAGGGGGGCCTGATCAAGGGGTCGGGTTTGAAGGGGGAGATATTCCCTTCTGAATGACTCCACAGTCCATGTAATTGCATGAATACAATGGATTTTTTGATGATTAAAATCTGAGTCTGACGCAGAGATTGCGGAAAATAGCCATTTATGGATGGGCACTAGTTATGTATTATTATACAGCGGCTCAAGTGATAAGGATAATGGAGCATTCATAAAATTGAAATGGGGACAATCATGACCGGTAGTGAAATAAGACAAAGGTTTCTGGAATATTTTGAGAACAAAGGACATACTATAGTCAAGAGTTCCTCTCTTATTCCCAAACAGGATCCCACCTTACTCTTCAGCAATGCCGGTATGGTCCAGTTCAAGAGGGTCTTCTTGGGGGAAGAGAAAAAGGAATATAAAAGAGCTGCAACATCTCAGAAATGTGTGCGGGCAGGAGGGAAACATAATGACTTGGAAAATGTCGGGATAACCGCTCGACATCATACTTTCTTTGAGATGTTGGGCAATTTTTCTTTTGGGGATTATTTCAAACGAGAGGCCATTGAAATGAGTTGGGAGTTTCTAGTGGAAAAACTGGGTCTTCCAAAGGAGAAGATGTGGATAACCGTATATACAGATGACGATGATGCCTTTGATATATGGAGAGAGAGCATTGGAGCCCCGGAAGAGAAGATCATCAGAATGGGAGAAGAAGATAACTTCTGGACAATGGGAGAGACAGGCCCATGTGGTCCTTGTTCAGAGATCTTGATTGATCAGGGAAGTGAAGTCGGATGTAAAAGATCCGCATGCAAGGTGGGGTGTGATTGTGATAGGTTTTTGGAATTGTGGAATCTGGTCTTTATGCAGTTTGACCGCAGTTCCGACGGTGTACTCACACCTCTACCCAAGCCCAGCATTGATACTGGCATGGGTTTAGAAAGGATAGCTGCTGTTGTCCAGGGAGTAAAGAGCAACTATGATTGTGACATTATCAGAGCAGTGATACAATCAGTTGAGGAGATCTCTGAGAGGAAATACAACGACAACGAGAAGGATGATGTCTCTCTCAGAGTGGTAGCCGATCATAGCCGGGCCATAACATTTCTCATAGGAGATGGGGTATTGCCCTCCAATGAAGGGAGAGGGTATGTTCTCAGACGTATCGTCAGGAGGGCTGCTCGACACGGGAAGATGTTGGGACTGAAACAACCTTTCTTATACAGAATTTCAGGTTCTGTAATTGATCTTATGAAGGAAGCCTATCCTGAATTAGCAGACGGAAGAAATTATATCGCAAATGTTGTCCATAATGAAGAAGAACGATTCTTACAAACTCTCAGTAAGGGTCTTGCAATACTGAACGAAGAGATGGAACAGTTGAGGGAAAGCAAAGAGAGACGGATTCCCGGTCATCTCCTCTTTAAACTTTATGACACCTATGGCTTTCCTGTTGATCTGGCCAGCGACATAGTGAAGGATGAGGGTTTTACAATAGATGAAGATGGATTCCAAAATGCTATGGAAAAACAGAGAAACAGGGCAAGGGAATCATGGAAAGGATCAGGTGAAGAGGATGTTTCTGAAGCATATACAAAGTTAGTGAAGAAGAAAATCATATCCAGTTTTTCAGGATATGAAATTGATAATTTTAGGATGTCCAGTTCTGTATTGGTAATCATGAAAGATGGTGAAGAAGTACTCTCTGCAGAGAAAGGAGACCATGTTGAAATTATTACTGAAAAGACTCCTTTTTATGGAGAATCCGGGGGACAAGTTGGAGACACAGGATCCATTTCAGGCGATTCTTTTTCCATGGAGGTTGAAGATACGACCAGACCATTACCTGACTTGATTGTTCATACGGGCAGGATTTTAAAAGGCACTGTGAAAAAGGGGGACGAGGTAACTCTACATCTTCAAGGAAACAGAAGGGAAAATGTCGCCCTCAATCACACGGCTACGCATCTGCTCCATGCTGCACTCAAAGAAATATTGGGTGACCATGTGAAACAGGCAGGGTCCCTGGTAGCTCCTGAAAGGCTTCGGTTCGACTTTACGCATTTTTCTCAGATGACAAAGAGGGAACTTCAAAGAGTAGAAGAACTGGTGAATCAGAAAATTAGAGAAAATATAGAGGTTGAGACCCAAGTACTCCCTATTGAAGAAGCTCTGGAAACCGGAGCCACTGCACTTTTCGGAGAGAAGTACAGTGATGAAGTGCGAGTTGTAGAATTACCCGGGTACAGCAAAGAACTCTGCGGAGGCACTCATGTAAGGCGTACAGGGGATATTGGACTGTTCAAAATAATCAGTGAATACGGTATTGCAACGGGTGTAAGAAGAATAGATGCAATAACAGGCGAAGAAGCCTTAAAATATGTCAATAAAAGGAATGAGGAACTTCAAGAAATAGGGGCGATCCTCAAAGCCAAGCAGGATGAAATTGTGAATAAAGCCGAGAAGTTATTGAAGCATAATAAAGACCTGGAAAAAGAGGTAGAGTCCCTGAAAGAGAAGATTGCCGGCAAAAAAACAGGAGATCTTCTGGACAAAGTCAAAGATATAGAAGGGATCAACGTCTTGTCTACTCGGATAAATGTGGATAGTCCTAAAGCATTGAGGATTTATGCAGACAAACTACGTGATCGATTGAAGTCGGGGATTATGTTGCTTGCTGGAGAAAAAGATGGGAGTGTCCTTCTCATTGTTATAGTCTCCAAGGACCTCATTCATAAATTTAATGCAAACGATATCATTAAACAGGTTGCATCTCTTGTGGGCGGATCAGGCGGGGGACGGCCTGATATGGCTCAGGCAGGAGGGGGAAGAGCCGAGAACCTTGAAGCCGCACTTGAAAGTATCTATGAAATTGTAAGAAATACAGTCACCAATACCCATCCATAAATGACTCTTTCCCGCTATTTCTGAGTCAAACTCACATATAAGGGCACATTGCAAAGTGCCCCCACAACCCAAATGTATTTCTGCAGTTAAAATAGTTGTCTTTCTCAATCCTGCAAAAAAATTCATTCCTGGATTGACGCATTCTCATTGAGTTCTTTCAGAAGATCAAAAGCTTCTCCATAGTATTCACTATTCGGGTAGTTCTTCAATAAATGAAGAAGAATATTCTTGGCTTTTTCCTTCTCTTCCAGAGAGAGATAGGATTTTCCAATATGAAAGTATACCGTATCTAGGAGATCTGATTCAGGGAAATTCGATATAATTCCGTTGAACCTGAAAAGAGCTGCCTCAAACTTCTTTTTTTTCAAATAAAAATAGCCCACGTAATACTCGTGCTGCGCCAGATTTTCTTTGCAAACTCTCAGTTTCTCTTGTGCTGATATCGCATAAGGATCGGAAGGATATCTAGAAATGAGATACTCAAATTGTTTGGCTGCATTTTTAGTAGATGTTTGGTCACGATCTATGGAGAGAATCTGGTTGAAATGCGACATGCCGACCTGATACATCACATAGGGTATCGCCTTGTTTGTGGGATGCAGTTTTTTGAATTCCTCATATTGGAATATCGCTTCCTGATAATCTTTTTGGTGATAATCGCAATCAGCGATTCTCAGCTCAGCAGTAATAGAGTATTTGCTTAATGGATAATTGTCTTTGAGTTTCTGAAAGGCTGCCTTTGCCATTCTGTAGTCTTTATCTTCATAGTAACGTACGGCCTCGTTAAAGAGTCCGGTTTCTGAATCAGTCTTTATCTCCACTGTCCCGGAACACCCAAAGACAGACAGTGCCATAAGGTAACACAAAAATAAAAAGATATTCCTCCCAAAATATGTTTTCATGAATCTCTCCAGTTCTCCTCTCCCTTTTTCCGCAGACCCTCAAAAGAGTGTAAGGGATTTGATTTGACATGTCAATGGATTTCCAAGGGAGTCGTTGACATTTCATGTTTTGATATTGGAAATTAAAAAATTTGAGAGTCCTCAAAATTGGTGTGGCTATTCCTGGAGTTAAGGACCTTCGTTTTCCTTGATCTTGGGAAAAATGTCTCATTTCCGAATGGACACTAGGTATGATTTTTGCAAATTCAGTGGAATCGAATTATGATTTTATAACATTTTAGCAAATGACCCTGGCACTTTGCTTCAGGGTTATACATGAAAGAAACCTGCTGTGAGTTTCAAGTTTCTTAGGAACTTTTTGAAAAGAGTCGCTTAAACGGCAATCAAATTTTAATCCGTGTAAAACTCGCATCCAAGTGAACGTTAAGAAAGAATAGTATATCCACATTCAATTCAGTATCTTCATTCCAGCCTATTTCAGACACAAAATGTGAGATAATCCCCTGTTCTTTCTAAACGCTCACTCGGATGCTCAGACAATACACGTATTAAAATTTGACCGCCGTTTAAGCTTGCTGATAGCTTTTTATTTCATATCGCTAAAATAATACTGATTTTTTAAGTGTGTCTTTAAGGAGGAAATGTGGAAGTCTATGTGGCCAGACAGCCGATATTTGACAGAATGAAGAGGATTTATGGGTATGAGCTTCTCTTTAGGGGGGGCATGTCCAACTTTTTTTCCGGAATTGATGGGGATACAGCCACCTCTAAAGTTTTGTCCAACAGTTTCTTGAGCATCGGTATGGACAATATAACCGGATCCAAGTTAGCCTTTGTTAATTTCACGCAGGATTTGTTGTTGTCTGGAGTCCCTCTTATGTTTCCTAAGGAAAAAGTCGTCGTAGAGATTTTAGAGAATGTGGAGCCTGAAGATGACGTGATAGATATATGCCGACATATCGCTGGGAGAGGGTATTGTATTGCTTTGGATGATTTCTTTTATAGATCAAGCATGGATCCTTTAATAGCAATGGCAAACATAATAAAGTTTGATTTCAGGCTCACAGCTATGGAGGAAATAGAAGAATACATCACAAAATTGTCAGATTGTAATGTCAAATTTTTGGCGGAAAAGGTGGAAACCCACGAGGAATTCAAAAGAGCAATGCAGATGGGTTGTGATTATTTTCAAGGCTATTTCTTCAGTAAACCCGAAGTAATAAAGGGCAAAGACTTCTCGGGGAATCAAATGAATCTCTTGCAAATTATGGCTGAAGTGAACAAGGAGGATTTCAAGTTCAATGAAGTTTCGAAGATCATAACTCGCGATGTCTCCATCTCGTATAAACTGTTGCGTTATATCAATTCAGCGTATTTCGGGGTCTACCATGACATCTCATCTATAGATCAAGCCCTTGCCATGTTGGGAGAAAAGGGAATCAGACGATTTCTTTCTCTCATTGCCATGTCTGAATTGTCTTGTGAAAAACCGAATGAGTTGATGAAGACCTCAATCATCAGAGCGAGATTTTCCGAGGTGATTGGTGAATCAAGTGGTTCACATATCAACTCATCAGAGCTCTTTACCCTTGGTCTGTTCTCTTTGATCGATGCAATCCTGGATGATTCAATGGAAAATCTCATGAGCAGACTCCCATTGTCGGAAAACATTAAAAAAGCGCTTGTTTATGATGAGGGAGAACTCAAGGATTACTTAAGATTGGCCGTATGTTATGAAATGGGAGACTGGAATGGTGTATCGGATATGGCCAAGGTTCTTGGTTTCAATGAAGAAAAGCTGCCCGATCACTTCATGGAGGCCCTCACATGGGCAGATGCGATGACATCCCTTGAGTAGCTTTTTTTTATTGTATATCTTCCCTTTTAAATATTTGATGAACTCATGTTTCATAATCAGAATTATGGATACTTATCTTTTACTTTCCATTCGCTAGGCGTGAAACCTTTGCCTTTCATGTAAAAAGCTTTAGCAATTACTCCCCCACTCAAACTCTGATTTTTTATCAATCCACCATTTTGAGATGGAAACATCAGGCGGATCATGGTATAGTGTTGCCTATATTGGATTTTCATGAAATGCAGTCTTATCAGGGAGAAAGACAAGGACAAGTTTTCATGGTCTGTGATCTTGTAATTAGAGAAAGGGTTTATAAATATCTCATTCTGGATGAATGCTCAAAATAAAGAATAAGAAGGGATCAATGGTATGAAGCGAATGGTTCTCTGTTTAATAATTTTTCTAGGAGTTGCTTTTCCATTGTTGATCAATGGGTGTATGCCCCGAAGAGCACTTACAACTGAGCAAACCTCTCTTTCACCTATAAAAGTGGAAAGAATAGGAGTAATGCCCTTTCTAAAAGGGAAAAATTACGCCAATATCGATGATCCCACTGATCGAACATTAAATTGTAGATTGGATCAACTCTGTTTCAATACTGATAATCTTCAGAGCAAAGCAGACGAGATTCTTACACGTTTCATGTGGAATGCTATGGAAAAAAAGTTCGGTGAGCGGTTAGTTCCTCATGATAATGCAATAGAACTCTATAAAAAAATTGTTATCGACAGAGACAGTGACACACCCCGTTCCCTTGCCAGAAAGTTAGGAAAAGAACTCAAAGCTCATCATATGGTCCTGGGGGTAGTATGGAGATATCGGGATAGAGTAGGCTCTGCCATAGCAGTGGAACGACCTGCCTCAGTGGCCTTTGCAATCTATGCAATCCACGTTGAATCAGGAGGAAAGTTGTGGAAAAGAGTTTTCGATCAAACCCAACAGTCTCTTTCTGAGAATGTCTTGAATGCCCCGGATTTTTTCAAACACGGAGCAAAGTGGTTGACTGCTTCTGAACTGGCCAAATTAGGGCTCAACAAGACATTAAAAACGCTTCCACTCAAATGATGCGCAATATCCGCTTTTTTCTATTTTCAAGAATGCGGTACCAGCCCTTTACGAATATATATAAACCAATAAACCATTCCTACCATAAC
>JAXHSZ010000283.1:0-8993 GCA_034190725.1 Thermodesulfobacteriota bacterium | reverse complement strand
CTCGAGTTTGAGACCAGGGTAGCTCTTATCCTTGTCTTTCAGAAGGCTACTAACCACCTCCTGATCGTCGTCATCCACGTCCTCACTCATCACGTTTCGTTTATCTAGCCGATTAAAGGAAATCACGCATACATGACCATTATCCTCCCTCAGGATTCTCTCCATCATCACTCACCCTTTTCGTTTTTATTGATACGATATTCAAATATCTACTTCCATACAATTGCTTTCAATCCTGAGGTATTGAAAAGTTACTGACTTCTCTCATATCTTCCCATCAATTCAGTCTGTGCGACAATATTACCTTCCATTGCCTTTTCTACATCTTGCTTTGTCGCCTTCTCCGGGAGATTCAGTTTCGTACTCAGGGCATATAACTTGAAAAAATACCGATGTTCTCTGTCCGGCGGACATGGGCCGAAGTAGTTAGTGTTCCCACCGGTTCCAACGCCATGGGTACCATCAGGTTCTTCCCCTTCTTTGATGTCGCTAAATCCTGGAGGGATATTGAAGACAACCCAATGATCCCACATGCCGTCTTCTCTGAATTCTTTTGGAACGTCGGGATCGTCCATAATCAAGACCAAACTCTTCGCATCCGGGGGAACGTCAGATATTTTCAATGGAGGAGCGATGTTATCCCCATCACATGTATACTTTGCAGGTATCTTCCCCTCATGCTTGAATGCGGAACTCGTGAGTTTCATTTTTTCTGCCTCCTTTCTGTAAAGAAAATATTAACAATAAACATTCCCGGTAACCATCCTATGAAAATCCCGGCATCCTTCATAATTGATGCAAAAGGAGTTTTCATTCCATTTGTATTCCCCCAGGTGTCATGAGCGAGAGAGGAAAGACCTAAACACTCGAACCAAGGTCCAGATCTTTTAAGGAAGAGAAGAAGCAATCTCATCCTCATCGCTATATAAACGAATCCAGTTGCCATTCTCCAAAAACATTCCTCAAGACGTCACACTGTTCTTGAAGCGTAGCATATTCTTTTGCACAATGGATAAAAAGGGGCATCAGGTTCTTATCTTCTTTCCTTGCAGAAACCTCCAGCTCTTTGAGAAGCCTTGTAACTTCCCTGTTGTTTCTTGTTCGTTTCACTTCAGCCAGGTTGGCCTTCTGCCTTTTCTCAGCTTCATATCGTTTCTCTTCGGAATACGGGTGATCAACAATCTTGCTGGTGGTCACATCCAACTCATATTCTTCTGTAAAACTATTCACTCCCACAACAAGATCCTCTCTCTTTTCTATCCTCGCCTGACGTTCTGCAGCGCTTCTTGCAACTTCACGCTGCATATATCCGTTCTCTATGGCCGCCACGGCGCCACCCATGTCTTCAACTCTCTGCAACTCACCCCATGCAGCCTCCTCAATCTCATTGGTCAAAGACTCCACGTAATATGATCCGGCCAGAGGATCAATGACGTTGCACATACCGGTTTCATACATGAGAATTCTGGTAGCATCCTCGGAGAGTTGTCTTGCCTCTAGACTCCATCCCAACCCCAGGGGCTCATCATACGGCGGGAAGGCCATTGGTGGTCCTCCTGAAAGAACACCTGCGACCGCACCCACCACAGTACGGGTAAGGTTATTTAAAGCCCGCTGCTTAGTCGTCGTGCTGACACCAATACTGGCCGTGTATTGGCTTCGTATGCGCATACTCTCAGCTTTTTTCGCACCAAACCTTTCCTTAAGAATCTTCGCCCACATACGACGGGACGCCCGATGAAAGGCGATCTCTTTAAAAAACTCCATGCTCCCGCCAAAACCCACAAAGGAAAACCTAGGGGCAAAGTCATCAACATGAAATCCTGCATTAACCCCTTCCTGTAAGTAAGCGATCCCATTTGCCATGGTAAAGGCCAACTCCTGTTCCCGCGTAGCTCCACCTTCACGAATATGAGCACCTCCAAAACCGTTTATGTTCAATTGTGGGAGATTCTCCGTAAAGAAAACCAGACTGTCCCGAAACATCCTCATTGAAGGCCTGGGAGGGAATATATACGTGCCTCGGGAAATAAATTCTTTTAATATATCATTTTGCGGAGTTCCCCTCAAGCCTGCCATGGGTATGCCTCTCTTCTCGGCCAGGGCTATGTACATGGCAACCAGGATATTCGCAGGGGCGTTTATGGTCATGTTGGTGGCGATCTTGTCCAGATCCTGATCCCCTGTAAACGCTTCAAATATAACCTCAAAGTCCCTTAAGGTATCAACAGCCACACCGACCTTACCCACTTCTCCTTCAACCATCTCATTATCCGAATCATATCCGCATTGGGTGGGAAGGTCCAAAGCCAGGTTTGGACCACCCGTATACCTTAACTTCGCCATCAATCGATAGTAATCCCTGGTGTCTTCCGGCGTTCCATATCCGGAATACGTTCCTGCTCTTCTCAATCCACCGGGTTTTGCCCCCTTTTGTATCCTTGGCACAAGATTTACAGGATATGATGCTGCAGTAAACGGATACTGCCCGGGAAATCCAACGTCCCTTTCAAAGTCAAAATCCTCAACATCCAAGGGCGTATGGAATTTTGTCGGTCTTTTCTCCATACCAAACCTTTTGGCGGCAGGCAACAATACATTCTTTTCCCATTCTTCCTTTTTTTTCTTGATATTAATTGAATTACCTCTGTGATTCATCACAATCCCCCTTTTTCGATTAGGAAAGGACAATTTCTACAATTTAAATTAAAATTATTCACAGAGCGAGCTTGTAATCAAATTCCAGCAAGAATGATCATTAAAACAGAAATATTTTTTAAACCACAATTCATACATTTCAAAAACGTTCTAAACAAACGTATCCAACTGCCATTCACCGAACACACCTCTCAAGACGTCACACTGTTCTTGAAGAGTGGCGTACTCTTTTGCCAGATTAATAAAAAATGGCATTAAATTCACATCTTCCTTTTTCGCGGCCTTCTCCAGTTCTTTGAGAAGTCTTGTAACTTCACGGTTATTCCTTGTACGCTTTACTTCAGCGAGATTAGCCTTCTGCCGTTTCTCGGCCTCATATCTTTTCTCTTCGGAATATGGATGTTCAACGATCTTACTGGTGGTTACATCGAGTTCATATTCCTCTGTAAAACAATTCACTCCCACAATAAGATCCTCTCTCCTCTCTATCCTCGCCTGACGTTCAGCAGCGCTCTTCGCACTTTCACGTTGCATATACCCAGTCTCTATGGCAGGCACAGCTCCACCCATCTCTTCAACCTTCTCCAATTCTTTCCATGCGGCTTCTTCTATTTCGTTAGTCAATGACTCCACATAATAAGATCCTGCCAGGGGGTCAATAACATCGCACATCCCTGTTTCATACATGATAATCCTCGTTGCATCTTCAGCCAGTTGTCTGGCCTCCAAGCTCCATCCCAATCCCATCGGTTCATCATACGGCGGAAAGGCCATCGGTGACCCTCCTGAGAGAACAGCAGCTATAGCCCCCACTACAGAACGGGTGAGGTTATTCAGTGCTCGCTGCTTTGTGGTAGCCCCACAACCAATATGAGCCGATAGAGGCATTCGGATCCTCATACTATCCTTCTTTTTTGCGCCGAATCTCTCCTTGAGGATCCTGGCCCACATACGACGAGCCGCCCTTTGAAAAGCAATCTCTTTGAAAAACTCCATGCTTCCACCAAATGCGTTGAATGTGAACTTGGGAGCAAAAGCATCAATATCGACTCCTGCATTAACACCCTCCTGCAAATAGGCAATACCTATTGCCATACTGTAGGCTAACTCTTGCACTCGTGTAGCCCCCCCTTCACGGATGTGATACCCGCCGATACTGGTGATGTTTATTCCGGGAAGGTTCTCCGTAAAGAAGACCACACAATCTCTAAACAACCTCATGGAAGGTTTCGGTGGATATATATAAGTGCCGCGGGAGACAAACTCTTTTAATATATCATTCTGAGGAGTACCTTTCAATTGTGCCATTGGTATGCCCCTCTTTTCAGCCAGAGCGATGTACATGGCAATCATGATGCCAACAGAAGCATTTATGGTAATATTCGTGGCGATCTTGTCCAGATCCTGATCGCCTGTGAAGGCTTCAAATATAACCTCAAAATCCCTCAGGGTATCGATTGCCACACCCACCTTGCCTACTTCTCCTTCAACCATCTCATTGTCGGAATCATAACCACACTGGGTCGGAAGATCAAGCGCCAGATTCGGACCACCAGTCCAGCTCAAATTCGCCATTAATTTATAATAATCCCTGGTATCCTCGGCGGTGCCATACCCGGAATACTGTGATGCTCTTTTTAAACCGCCGGGCTTTGCGCCCTTTTGGATTCTTGGCACCAGATTTACAGGATAAGTAGCTGCTGTAAAAGGATATTGACCCGGGAAACCAACATCTCGCTCAAAATCAAAACCCTCTATATCCAAAGGAGTATGGAATTTTGTCGGCCTCTTCTCCATCCCGAATCTCTTGGCTGCGGGTATTAAGACTTTCTCTTCCCATTCCGCCTTCTTCTTTTTTATATTATTTAGCTTTTCATTTTTATCCATAATAATTTCTCCTCATCTCTTAGAATCAAAAAAACTTCCATATCAGCCTTGAAACATCTTCGAATCATAACATATCATGTTTCTTTGCGTACGTTTTCTCTGATGAAATCCCCTATATCCTTTAACAAAGTCCCAGGACCGAATATTTCCGTAACGCCTTTTTCTTTGAGGATAGGGATGTGCTCATCAGGTATAATGCCACCACCTATGACCAACATGTCGTCAGCACCATTTTCCCTCAACATATCCACAACCTTTGGGAAAAATGTGAGATGGGCACCGGAAAGACAACTCAGTCCCACAACGTCAACATCTTCTTGCAGCGCTGAGTTTACAATCTGTTGGGCCGACTGTCTCCTCCCTGTGTAGATCACTTCCATGCCTTGATCTCTCAGGCCAAAAGCGAGAACCTTGGCGCCACGATCATGCCCGTCAAGTCCGGGTTTTGCCATTAAGACTTTTATCTTTCTTTGTTGTTCCATAACAAATACCTCCTCGGTTTTTTAGTAATTACTACCGCAATTTATTAAAATGTTTACAACAAATATCACTTTGGGACTGTACTCTGACTTCGAAAATCCGAAATCCGCAGCACGAAATTAGAAATAAATTCAAATTCCAAAATATCTAATGCTCTCAATTGTGTTTTGAATTTTTTATCATTTGATATTAGGATTTGTTTCGGATTTCGACATTTGATATTCAAATTTATCGTGTTTCAACATAAAATCATATAGTTACGCTGAATCATCAATCATATATGGCCTGACATTCAATGATCTCAACAGGTATCCCTGTCTCCCTTTCAATGTCCAGGTATACCCTTCCCGTCAAATCTCTTCCCCATCCGCTTATGTTGAAGGGTGAAGAGGGAATAACAACCAGATCAGGTTTTCTATCCGCTGATGTAACATAATCTTTTATATAATCAATAAAGTCTTGAACAACCAATAAATCACCCATACAGATATTGCCTCCGAAAAACCGATTTGGAGGAACACCAATCTCAATGTGATCGCACCACTGGCCAAAGAAAGGGGCCTCATTTATAATCTGTTCCAGAAGCGACTTTACAAGAACCGATGTGAGTAGGAGTATTTTTTGATTTCTGTTTTGTTCTATAATTCTTTGCAACGATTCCAAGTATCCCGTCCTGAGCCCTGTACCCATGAATATCACACCCACATGAGTATCAATCTCCTTTGAATATGGATATGAATGTCTGTTCAAATTCAGAGACAACTCAAGTTTACGATTCTTTCTCAATACTTCCATGGGTATTGATTCCATTTCACTTCTCTGTAGGATAGAGAGGAGATCTCGCGCCTGGGGTCTGTTTTTAATGATATTGCTGCCAATCTTAGTGAATACATCACCCCTTTGTACCCCACTATGAAAAGCTGGAGAATTGTGCACTGTCCCGATAATCTCCGGCATGTTCTTTTGATCATATAACAAAGTCTCTTCATACATGGCAGGCCTGATCACTATGGGAACCGGGCATTTCTCCCTGAGTTCCCTTGTTTTTCCTGTGACCGCCTCCCACACAAAATCATGGTCAAAAAGCTCTCTCTCGGAAAAGTATTTTGAATAACCGGGCAGGCTGACCTGTACAAGGCGAACGTCATTTTCGCCGGCGTAGAAAACGGTCTGTTCCAAATCATCAAGCATCTCTTCCAGGGATTCATCATGCCACGGTACAATGACGATGTCATAGACGATACCTGCTCTCCTGAGCAAAGGGAGGGACTTGATGGCGACTTCAGGGCTTTTGTCACCCATCAACCTCACTCTCCTTGCGGGTAACGAGCTGTGGAGTGCGATATCCAGGTGCAATGGATGAAACCTTCTGAGAAAATCTATCATCTCCTCAGTCAGGGGAGTGCCGTTGGTGGATATTCGAATGAGTCGATCCGTCTTCTTTCGTATCTCGTTCAATACATCCTTGAAGTGGGGATGGATTAAAGCTTCGAATCCGATCCCCAGACCTGGAAACAGGTTGCTTCTTTTTTCGGGAGAGAAATACCGAAGGCGGGTCCTTACCTCACTGAATTCCTCATCGGGAGACATGGCGGGCCTGTCAAGAGCGACTGATGGAGGGCATCCCTTATTATAACAAAAGGTGCAATTGCAATTACATCTCGTTGCTATATATCCCAGCATGTCGGCAGGGTCGCAGGGCGACTCCTCAACCCATTGGGACAGGTCTTTGAGTCTGAATCCGTCGACTTTCACTATCTCCCCTGACTTTTCCAAATCCACCAGGTCTAATAAACTCCTCAGTTGTCTCTCAATGTATTCTATAGTGGGTTCATACAGGGTGGCATTCTTCAGGGATTGGAATTTGCATTCCTGATCGATGTTTTTCGCCTCGGCTGTTTTCGTGTTGTCGGCCTGCACATTCGTGGCTCTCTCTTTTGATGTGTTGTTTTCGCGATGATGAGTGCTTGTGCTGTCAGATCTTTTTTCATTTTGATCGCATAACTGGTGCACATGACTTCGATCATTCATCAATTTAAGCCCGTCGATCCTGACTTCGGAACCCCCGCTACAGGGGATCATGACATCTAAAATATTTCTCAAGTGTGTTCTTATCAAGTCCAGCCTTGAATTGCATGTATCATCTTCACTCTTATTATCTTCAATTCTGTACCGGAAGATATATTCATCATCAAAAGAATCTTTCTGAATTTCCCTTACCAAGGTTTTGTCCTCACTACCTTTGAACAAATCCATTTAACGTTTAATCCCTTCGGGGAATTTAATATTCATAATATTGCAGGCTATTGAGAATTCATTACCTCATCAAGGTCGGTCTCATGTATGGCCTGGCAGAGAAGAGTTGCGCCAAGCGCAGCTACTCCAACAAAGAGCCACGCATAGGAGTAACCTAAAGTTACAATTGCCCCATATACCAGTGGCCCCAAAACCATTCCTGCCCAGGCTATGGTTACGCCGAGACCTGTGGCGCGTCCAGCCAATTCCGGGCCACATACTTCCACCAGCATCGTTACTGCTACTCCCTGGAATCCAAGAAATGAAAGACCAAAGAAAACTACAACTATAATAAACAAATAATGTGTCAGACCAGGGGTCCAAAGACCGGCAGCAAGAGCGCTTATTGTTGCCAAAGCGCAAACAATCTTCATCACAGGCAGTCTCCGCCCCTTGAATAATTTATCACTCACCACCCCCCAGAATATTCGACCGGCACCCCCTGTGATCATTGCCAGAGTCAGAAAGGAACCTGCCTGGATAGCTGGAAAATGAAGGTGTTCTTTGAGATACAGTACTAAAAAAGCACTGATGCTGCTCTGTCCCAGGCAAAGCAAGGTCATCATTAAAAAGGTGAGCAACAAATTACGGTTTCTTACTAAATCCATCAAGCTCATTCCTTTTTTAGTTCCTTGCTCTGGAATTGAGATACCCCTTGCCTCATGGGGGAATTCTCTGTAAAGGAAGAAACCAATGACTCCAATCCCGATGGAAAGTAACCCAACTACAAATACGGCCAAGCTCCAATCCCTCATTTGAGCCAGATATATCAAAAGTACCCCGGCTATGGCGCCACCCGCGGGGACACCTGTCTGCCGGATGCCGAATGCGGTTGCCCTTGACTTTGTATCAAACCAGAGTGTAAGCCCTCTTGCGGCAATAGGGTTGATCATTCCATAACTTGCACCGGTAAAGGCTATGAGTATGAGCAGAAAGATATAATTGCCTATAAAACTCGCCAATATCAACGGGATACCCATGAGCATCATGCAGATAAAGAGATTCACTTTGGCACCCCACCGATCAACACTCATTCCGGCAGGTATGCTGAACACTACAGAGGTCAAATAGAGGATCGATGTGAGAGAACCTATTTGCACAGAGGTCAGTAAAAGAGACTTCTTTAAAAACGGCCCCAAAGGGCCCCACCCGTATGCCCCCATTGAAAGAATTGTTTGGGAAAAGAGCAGTATTGTGAGTATCATCCATCCATAATTTGTGTCCTGTTTTTCCTGATTCATCTCTTTCACCTCATCAATACCAAATTGCACCAAAATCAACCATCAATCCGCACAACTCGTTGCAGTCATAAAAAATAGTATTATATTCCCTTTTTTACATGTTTTTCCAACTTCTCGGCATGCTCATCAGCATCCTGTTTAATTGAGTTTACTTTTTCATCGGAATACTCGAGAAGCCCTTTCAAAACCTCATCAGTATGTTGTCCAAGAGTGGGTGGCGGTTCGTGGGTCCCATCTATGCAGTCCTTGATGTGTATGGGTGTTGCTACAGCTTTGATCGGCCCGCAGAGTGGATGTTCCATATTGATAATCGTCTTATTGTAAATCACCTGTGGATTGACTTCTACCTTGTCCAAAGTGTTTATGGGTCCACCGAGAATCTCATGCTTGTCAAAGAGTTCCAACCATTCTTCAGTATCCCTTTCCAAGAGA
>JAXHSZ010000282.1:0-5687 GCA_034190725.1 Thermodesulfobacteriota bacterium | reverse complement strand
GGTCTCTATGGGGAGTATTTGCCGTAAATTGCTGTTTTCTGTAATCCATACACCTATCAGTATGGCTGAACGCAGACAGGTGAAACTCATGTTTTGGGCAGATTACAATATGACACTGTTTGTCTAATGTATTCCTTGATTAAAACAGTTCTATGTAATGATCAGATGGGATTGGCTGTATGTCCTTATTCATGAGCACATTTACTAATTTTTCAATGAGCTTTACACTTAAGACATCGGGGGGGAGAGGCTCTTGTGTCTTGACTCTGAAGAAGAGACAGTCCGTAGATTGCACATACGGAGCGTCGATCTCTCCTCTGACATAGGAGAGGGTAGCCTTCGTTTGCACATCTATTATTCTCATTGAAATATCTACCCTTGAATCGCCGATCAATCCACCGTAAAAAAATTCATGTATGTATCCCAGAAGGATAAGATTGTACCCTTTTTGTTGAGCAATCTCTATGGGATCTTCGTCTTCATCATTATATGAACCGGCCAACTCTACTCCTCTCATTAATTGAAGAGTCTGTAAATGCATTCTCACATGTTTGGCAAGGATGGAGCCTAAGTTACCGTATCGACTGCTGCTATTAAAGTAATAAATGCCTATGTTAGCGATCTCAATTTCTTTGAGTCTGGGCTTGACGATGATTTCTATCTCAGGTTCTGAGTTGATTCGGCTTTCTGATGACACAGAAGTACAATTTGGCAAGAGAAGGAGCAGGCAAGCAAGTAATAACAAGGAAAACAATATTGGATCTGTGACTGTGAAATTGTTGTTCATAGACTCCTCTTTCTCCCACATAAAAGGTATAGGGTGTGAATCTGTTTTTCATTCACAGTCAATATATAAAGTATATGAGAAGATCATATGCCTGTCAAGGAAAGAATCGCTCAGTTTAGGTGAGATGTTATGGGGTTTTATATGTTGATCATATCTGGGAGTTTTTCATTGACAGGCAACCCCATTTATCCTACCCTAAACTCATTCCGAGTTGAATATCTTCGTTTATTAATCTGAAGAATATTCCTGAAAATACGTCTCAAGATATTCAACAGAAAAAACCAACTGTTATTCTATGCTGTATATATACAGAAGGGAGGTGAAATAAAGAGCTTAGATTCTTCATAAATACTGGTCAGACCAGGTTTCTAACGAGGCTTCTCATCGAGTCCGTCGTTGGAAAAAGAGTGGAGAACTGGAGTTGATTCCGTCATCTTAAGAAGACGAGCTGCTTGTGAATTGTGTTCAACATAAATTCTCAAAATCGAAAGGGAGCTTAACATGACTGAAGAAAAGAAGTACTGGGATGAAGAGATAGAGACGATGCCTTTGGAACGATTGAAGAAGCTTCAGGAAGAGCGATTCATCTCTTTGGTGAACCGAGCTTATGAAAAGACCAAACTCTATAGACGGAAGTTTGATGGAGCAGGAATAAAACCATCTGATATACAGGGATTGGATGACCTTCAGAAACTGCCACTGACAACGTATACGGATGACTTTTGTAAATCCTCTCCTCTAGAAAAGCTGGCCATCCCAATGGATGAGGTGGTGACCATAAATTCAACCTCAGGTACTCTGTCAGGATATACTCAGCCCATACTCCTGTCAAAGAAGGATTGGGATTTTTATATTTATGGAGAAGCCAGGTCTAGATGGACCATAGGTGTAAGACCAAAGGATGTTGTCCAGTGTCTCACTCCTTTTGAGTCCTCCTCACGAGGGTATCAGGCCATCGGCACTACAATGCTGCTAAGTACCGCGGGAAGGGGAAATCCTGATCATCAGATAAAACTGGCCAAAGAGATGGGTGTTACGGTTATGGAGTACCTTCCCAGCCTTGTTCTCAACTACTTTGACAGGGCTTCGCAACTCGGTATCGACATTCGGGAGACAAAACTTCGATTAGTGGTTGGTGGTGGGGAATGCTTTGCCGATGCTTATAGAGAAAGAATCGAGGCCGAGTACGGAATTCCATTTCGAACCCTCTATGGGAGTGCAGAGGCAGGAGGAATCGGTCTGGAGTGTGAAGTGGGTGACGGATTGCATTTCTTTGCCGACTGTGGAATAATTGAAGTGATCGATATAGACACGGAAGAGGTTCTCCCGGCTGGTGAAGAAGGTCAGATAGTATACACACCCCTGTGGAATGAAGCCGTACCTTTGATCAGGTATAAGGTCGGTGATGTGGGCACAGTGCTTCCGTACAAACCTTGTGCATGCGGTCGGACTCACCCGAAGTTGTCATTGATTAAGGGCAGGGTCGCCCATATGGTCAGGGTTCAAGGGAAGAGGGTATTTCCCATCGATCTTGAAGAGATAATAGCCAAGATACCTGATCTGGGATCGGAGAATCAAATAATTGTTGATACACCCGGGGAATTGGAGAAGCTTAAGGTAAAAGCGGAGTATCGCCCAGAAGTGAAAGAAGTGTCCCGCTTGAAGAACCGGCTTGAGGAGGCCATCTATGAGGAATTGGGTGTGAAGAGTGAAGTTGAGCTCGTTCCTGCGGGCACATTGGGACGCGTAATTTTCAAGGCTCAAAGGCTTATAAAGACCTATGAATAGACACAAACGAACAGTTTACACATCAATCCATAAGAAAGTATCGACCTGCGAGGGTGACCGAGTTCACCGGTTGCGGGCCACATGTTTTTTTGCTTCTTATAAACTAAAGGCTCTCATCATGTTGTATTCAAAAGAAAGTTTCAATGGTCTTTGATTATAAGGATGGATGAAGAAAGGAGTAGAACCGTGGAATATAAAAACATACTTTTTGAGAAAAATGAAAGAATCGCCAAGATCACAATTAACAGGCCCCATGTAAAGAATGCCATGGATGGACCGACTTTTTCCGAACTGTACTCCGCCTTCAAAGAGGTTCAGGAAGATGAAGATATCGGGGTGGCCATCCTTACCGGCGCCGGAAATACTTTTTCAGCGGGGGCTGACATAAAGTTTCTGGCCAAGCTGAAGGAGAGCGGGGCTCAGGATCTGGACGTGGACCTTGATGATATTTTTGAGATTGTGGAAAAAATAGAAAAGCCTGTAATAGCTGCGGTAAACGGATACTGTATTGCCGGTGCATTTGAACTCATACTTACCTGCGATATCATCATAGCTGCTGAGAATGCAATCATCGGCGACACACATGCGCGCCTGGGACTGGTGATGTCTGGAGGCGGTACCCAGAGGCTCCCACGATTGGTGGGTGCTTTGAAGGCCAAGGAGATGTTTTTTACCTGTGATCTGCTCAATGCTATAGAAGCTGAGCGCATCGGATTGGTGAATCAAGTGGTTGCACCTGATAAGCTGGAGGAAGCAACCTTTGAGATGGCCCGGAAGATAGTGGGAAACAGCATCCCGGCCATCGGTGTCTTGAAGTCCTGTATCAACAGAGGTATGGAAGTGGATCTGGCCACCGGGCTCAAGCTTGAAAAAGAGCTTGCCGCTGCGTTTACTTATCCTGATAGAGAAGAACGGATGAGGGCCTTTGCTCAGAGGAAGAAGAGTTAAAAAACGTGAACCGTGTAACTGAGAACCGTGAACGGTTACAGAATCCTGCAATGCATATCGTGTCATTATCCGGTAATAAGAGCAGTTGTCAATAATCAGGCCTCCAAGTAATTTTAGAGATATGCCTTGATAACTTTGAAACGGGAACCATGAAATGTGCAATTTATATGATTAATATAATCTTTTTTCATTGGGAAAGGAATGCCCGGCTTCTTTATTGTTCAATGAGATATTATTGAATAGTAATGTCCCACGTTGGGGAACAATATTAAATGAGATGCGCTGGTTTAAAGGAATCAATAAAGGGGTACATGGATCCTGAACCTCTAAAACACCAATTCAGGAAATCAAAACCATACTTGATTATCAGTTTCTGCCTGGGTTTGACAGGTATGGCCTGTGTTTACATTCTGCACTTGGCTACCAATACCCCTCTGTCCCAATTGACCAGGGATCCGGTGGCGGTTTTTGACACAACATTTTATGTTGGAATTCTTTCCAACATGGGTATCTTTCTATGGACCGCGGCCACAACAATATGCTTTTTTACTGCAATTGTCCTGTTACGACAGGGCAATTGCGACAATAAAACAGTGTATTTCCTGATAGGTTCCGGTCTACTTTCTTTTTTTTTAACCTTAGACGATCTACTGCTCTTCCATGAACAAGTTTTTCCGTATCACTTTCAGATTCCTCAAAAAGTTGTGATGTGGGGCTATGTGATTATCCTACCGGCCTATCTTCTCTATTTTTCACACAAGATATTAAAAACAAATTACTTGTTTATCCTTTTTTCACTATTTTTTCTCAGCGCATCCACCGGAATGGACCAGATTTTGCTTCAGGGAGAGCTTGAGACTTTTTGTGAAGATGGATTGAAATTCTTTGGGATTATCTTCTGGTTGGTGTACTTCTATCTGACTACTATGGATATTATTTTAGCACAATGAGATGCATGTCAAGGGACTTGAATACTGTGTGCCAGTTGAGCTTTTTGAAAAGATTCGCTGCAACGGCACTCAAATTTTAATCTGTGTAAAACTCACATCCACGCGGGTATAAAGAAAGAACAATGAATAGTTTCCATCCGGAAATGAGATTTCTTTGCGAGATCATGGAAAATGAAGATTTGAGCCACAGGAATACATTGAGTAAGGAGGGACATATAGCAATATGCCCTTACATCTGAGTCAGACCTGTCTGTGTGCGGCCACGCACAGGCAGGCGCAGAGATTGCCGAAAGTATCCATTTATGCATCGATACTAAATAAATTCTGTAAAAAGTAACAATCAGTCACTGTCATATGGAAATTATGTCTGGAATATGTGGGTTTTTTTCTGTAATCCCCAATAAGCATTTACTCGCTCAATTCAATAAGACGATGGAACAGAATGTTCGGGGTGAATATAAATCTGTCAGTGGCGACTTCTTTAAATTTATAAATGTGGAGTCGTCCCAAAATGAAAATAAAGAACTTCATAAAGAAAATTGTACCCAGTTACAAATTATCACCCATGGTGAAGCATATAATGAGAATGCTGTCAACTTGGATGAAACGATTCTGGATTTATATAAAAATGATGAGCTCGCTCGATTACAAGATTTCAACGGTTCTTTTTTAGCCGCCATCTATGATGAAAAGAAGTGTAAGGCCGTTCTGGTAAATGATCGGTTTGGTACAGTCAAAACGTATTATCATTATAATAGTGGCACATTATATTTTACTCCAAAGATTAAATTGTTATTGCAGTTAGGAGCGCCGAAGTCATTAAGGATGGAGTCTATTTATGATTTCTTTTTGTTTGGCTATCCATTGGGTGATAAAACCTTATTCAAAGACATATTTCAACTTCCACCCGCCTCCATTGTTGAAATGACTGAACATGGTCTGAAATTCACAAAATATTGGGATGTTAATTGGTACAGCGAATATGATTCAAGACCTGTCCATGAACTTGTTGATGAACTCTATATTTTGTGGCAGCAGGCAGTTGAACGAAGGGTTGACAGAAAGAACAACAATTTGATTTTCCTGAGCGGAGGGCTCGATTCTCGGGCCATATTGGCTGCGTCTCTCAAATCTATTGACAAGGAGAAACTCCATACGGTTACGTACGGTCATGAGAGAAGTTTAGATTTTAAACTGGGAAGACTGATTGCGAA
>JAXHSZ010000281.1:0-8617 GCA_034190725.1 Thermodesulfobacteriota bacterium | reverse complement strand
AAATTTTTTTGCAGAGCATTTCAACGATCCAGAGGTGCAAGATGTAGTGAAAAAAGTGAAATTGGTGGAAGAAGAAGGCCGTTCCATGCCCAGTATCGAGGTCCACACAATTGACGGAAATATATATACAACAGGAGAAGAGAAACCCGATCGAAGTAAGTATATACCAACAAAAGAGAATATGGAAAAAAAATTCAGAGACCTCTGTACAGACTCATTTGGTGAAAAAGGTACAAATCATATTATTGATCTCATCATGAAGATGGAACAATTGGAAAATATAAGAGAATTGACAACTGCAATAAAAGTTCGTAAATCGTAAATAGTCTGAACCACAAGAATATATTGGATGTGTAAGGGGAAATTCCATTGCGCACTTCCATCTGAGCCTGATATAGAGTATATGGAAAATAACCAGTTTTGATGGGCACTCGTTCATGAGGAAGTGAAGAAAAGAGGAGAACCTGAAAAGAGGTGCAGCCAATTGGGATTGGATCTCATCAATTTGAGCAAGACTTTTTTTAATACGACAGATAATAGAAGTGTTGAAGCCCTTAAGGGAATCAATCTACATGTGAAAAAAGGTGAATTTCTTTCAGTGGTGGGTCCCAGCGGTTGTGGTAAAACCACTCTGCTTCGTATTATTGCCGGCTTTGAGAAGGCTTCATCTGGAAGGGCTCTCTTAAATGGTAAAGAAGTTACCTGCCCAGGTCCTGAGATAGGAGTAGTTTTCCAAGAGTTTGCTTTATTCCCATGGCGCACGGTTGTGGAGAATGTAGAATTCGGTTTGGAATTGAAAAAAACCCCAAAGGTGGAGAGGAGAAGAAGAGCGCTGGAATATATCGAAATGGTCGGACTGAAAGATTTCGAGAACAAATATCCGAAAGAGCTCTCAGGTGGAATGAAGCAAAGGGTAGCTATTGCCAGGACTCTCATCAATGAGCCAAAGTTGGTGCTCATGGATGAACCATTCGGTTCTGTGGATGCTCAGACGAGAAATTCTCTCCAGGAATTCCTCATAGATTTATGGAAGGGGAGGGGGGATACGATAATATTCGTAACCCACAACGTGGATGAGGCTGTTTTTTTATCTCAGAGAATTATCTGTATCACTTCCAGGCCGGGATTTATCGAAGTGGAAGTCAATGTGGATTTGGAGTTTCCAAGGGATAGAACGAGTGTGGACTTTGTAAATATCAGACGGGAGATACTGAATCACCTTACTTCTTGTAGGACAGGTTCAGATCAAGGATGTTATGTTAAAAGTGAATCTCTATTTTGACGAGATCGATTTTTACAGATACTTGCCACAGACCGATTGCAGGGAATGTGGCCTTACTACATGCAAAGAATTTCTGGGAAATCTCAAGAGGAGAGAGATCAGGCTTGCAGATTGCCCTCATTTGTCAGCTCATATGATATATGCTTTCGATGTTGCTTTGAACGCTCAGCAAATCATACCCGAAATCGAGTTGATGCAACTTCCGGTCATTGGAAAACCGGGTCTGGTTGAATTCAATATACCTGACAAGCATTCTCCTCTGCTCATTTCAGGCAACTCAGAGCTTACACAATTAGCCCTTTCAGCGATCCTCGCCACAACAGTGAAGCCTTTCTATGTTCTGTTTGTGGACATCTTGGGACACACAATCGACATGGCGATGATCTACGGTGTGCTCAATGAGGTGCGTATTCGAGATGCGATTGAAGAAAGCCATATAACCGATATGATAGATCACAGAGAGATTGTTATTCCTGGATTTGCAGGATCTTTACATCAAGAAATCGAACGACTTACAGGATTGAGTGTGAATGTCGGTCCAATCTGTTGCGGTGAACTCCCACTCTATTTCGGTGAAGATTGGATACCCCCATAAATACATAGGTTAAGATATATTAAAGTTCCACAGGGTTTTCTCTTTATGATCTTCCAGTTGTATCCCCAGCTTGCCCAATTCTTCCCTTATCTTATCAGCAAGATTCCATTCTTTTTTCTGCCTCAACTCATTTCTGACTGTCACAAAATATTCTATTATGGATGCAAGCAGATGGTTATCTCTCTTTGAGACTTCCATGACCTTTTCTGCCAATTTCATGTGCATGTCTATTAATCTCTCGTATGCAGCATAAAGGCTACTGGATGCATCTCCAGCTCTTTTTGCATCATGAATGATCCTTAAAAACTCCTGCGGAATCAGGAAGATAGATTCAGAATGGCTTTTATCGATTACGGCTTTGAAAAACTCCTCTTCAAGCTCAACAATTCTTGTAATTAAAGGCTCATTGGCAGATCGTTTTGGAGTCAACTCCTTGGCTATTTCATTTTTCTTTTCTAAAGGCAGAAGTTCGTGAAATCCAAAAGTTGATCCATTAAGGTATACGTTTTCATGTTTATTTTTCAGGACAGTGACACCACCCACCCCTTTTACAAAACATTGTCTTTTATCTAAATCCATAATACAGGCTGTATGTTCATCCAACCCTAATATAGTAGTGGATTCGGGCAGTTGATCTTGCAGTATTCTGAGTCGTGGCTCGCCCATATAGCAGAACCGTGTATCATGATTACCTCCCTCAGTGTTATTCCAATGGGGGATAACAGCAATATCCAACCCTATCTTTCCGAAGAAATCAAGACCTTCCACCCAAAACGGATTCTCGCCCACTTTATAGATCTCATATACCGGTATAGAATATCTCCCCACACAAATAGAAGCGGCACTGGCAAACACAAGGTGACTATTGAGATTTATGGTCTTCTGTATAGCGTCTCCAACCGGATTTCCCAACCAGTTTTTCAGTGCATAGGTAGGGCTGCCCGGACCTGCAAAGATAAAATGAGCGTTCATGATCATATGGGCAACCTCTGCCATCTCTAAAGGGGTGGCCTTTGGAAAGCTCTTGAACAGAACCGGCTCCAACTTTACCTGAAACCGAGTTTCAAAGTAATCTCTTGCCTTTTCTGAAAGGAGGTCTGCATTGAGTTGAAACCCTGCCGGAGTATCGAGAAATATTGCCTTGATCGGCCTTTCCTTTATCCTTTCCAGGATTTCTCCATGTACCTTCACCATGGAGCTTGTCATCTCTCCTGATCCCATAAGGGTTACGGTTCCCATGCTATGAGTTTGTTCGCATTTCGACAAACGATTTCTCCTGCTTTTTCAATCCAGTGCCAATGGGTTGTGAAAATAGGATTGAGATGTTCCGATTTGTATTCAGGGACTTTTGAAAGGTTTGCTATGAATAAGGTATCTCTATTGTAAACGTTGTGTCACCCTTATTGCTTTTTATTTTAAAGTTGGGATTATACTTTTTCAATAAGGTATAGGTGCTGTGAAGTCCGAGACCGGTCCCTGTGGGGCCGTCTGATGCGTTGGCATGTTTTGTGGTGAAGAATGGGTCGAATATCTTCGGTTTGTCCTTCTTGTTGATTCCACATCCTGTATCATGGATATCCACATATATTTTCTTCTCATCGTGTCTGGTTGTGATGGTCAGCTCCTTCTTTTCAGAATTATACATGGCATCTATGGCATTGTGTATGATATTGACAAAACTTTGAGAAAAATCAGAATACACACCGTTTATATATGGCAATGATTCATCGAAGTCATAGACCTTTTTAATGTTGTGCTTGAAGCTTGTATCAGCCTCCAAAAATTGGAGCTCGGCCCGCAGCAATTCAGTAATATTAAGGAGTTGCATGCATTCATCCTGTTCCTGTCTCCCTTTGTTTGTCATGTTCTTGATTATCCCGGCTAATTCATCCACTCTTCCTATGATTGTCTCAACATCCTTGATATTCTGGTCGATTTCGGATAATCTCTTGTCCAGTTCTTTAATATTCCTTTCTCGTGATAGCTGTAACAGGTTTTCTCTCAATCTCTTGCCTCGCATACCCATCAATTCAGCCCGGCCACGTATTCCGGTTAAAGGGGAGTTCATATTGTGAGCTATCCCCTGAACCAGTAAACCTATTGCAGAGAGCTTTGATTTATTCAGAATTTCTTCCTGAAGTTCCAATTGCTGCTGTTCCATTCGTTTCTTTTCCGTTATATCTCTTACGATACATTGAATTGCAGGAGATCCATAATAATCTATCGTTCTCGATTCAATCTCCACATTTATAATCGCTCCGTCTTTTTTTATGGCGTTAAACTCAAAGGGTTCAGGGAATTCTTCTCCTTGTAGTCTTCTTTGACCTCTTTCTATTAGAAGTTCTCTGTGTTCCGGAGACACCAAACTCAAAGAATCCATATCATTTAATTCATCTATTGTGTAGCCTGAAATCTTCTGAAACTCTTCATTAACGAACTTAAATGTATTATCTTGCATAATAAATATTCCATAGAAAGACTGCTCTATCAACATTCTGTATTTTCTTTCTGATTCTGTAAGCTCTCTTGTTCTTTCATTGACTCTTGCCTCCAGTTCTCTATTCCATCTTTCAATTTCCTCCCTTGATCGTTTTAGGGATATAATCATTTCATTAAATGCAGTAGCAAGTCTGCCCACCTCATCCTTGGATTTCACTTTAATGGTTTCAGGAAGTTCTCCGTTGTCGGTAGTGGACATAGCCTTTATTGTATGATGGATGGGACTCGAGATGGAATAGGAGATAAATGTAGCAAATATCATAGCGAGTAATATTCCGCCTATTGAAATGATGAGCATATTATTCGCTGTAGATCTTTTTATAGAGGCCATCTCTTGCGTGCTTGAGACAACTGCGATTCCTCCAACCTGTGTTTTATTAATGCAATTTAATGGATGATATGCACCCAGATACTTCTCATTCCCCGTGCTGAGGTTTAAGATGGACATTCTTTTCTGCGTCCAATCTTTTTCTTTCATCTTGTACGAAAGATCCTTTGACAAAGCATACATCTCCTCTTTATTCTTGATTGTAGTGGATACTATCTGTTCCCCTTGGAATAGCGAGACTTCAATCCCTCTCTTCTCTTTTATCTCCTCCACGATCTGAGTGTTACCATTGAGTTTTATTCCGGCTAAAACAGCACCTATGATCTCACGGCCCATAAGGATAGGATTCGCAGCCACTATCATCATTATTTCCATGTTTTCAGCATCGCCTGGTATTTGTGTTTTCAGTTTCTCATCTTTTAACCCTGACCATTTCATTGAAACCAGGTGGGTCCCACATATTGTCTTTCCCTTCAGTGCGACGTTTACTATTGTATTATCTGAGAGATTGTAGCTGGCAGAATTTGATTCCATCCCCTTGGCAAAGACAACTCCTTTTGAATCCATAACAGTCAAAATATCAAGATTATTTTCTCTCTGGAGGTGAAAGAGGTAGTCTGCAAGCTGTGCTTTTATATTAAGCTCTAATGTCACTTTTACTGTATTGTCCATCGATGCAAAACGTACGAGATTTTCTACCTTTGCCATGTACTTCTCATATATATACAACGAAGTGTTAAGGTCTGCCCGAAGTTTGTCTTTAATCTCTCTTTTTGTATTATTCTCCAGAGATCTTATGGCATAAAAGGTAGCAATCGTCATGGGGATGAGGATGATTATGATAAAGGTAATAAAAAGTTTGGACCTCAAACTGTACAGGAGAGGTCTCTTCTCGTTTTGCATCAACATATCCCCCTTTTTTAACGTTTTTATTTTCATATTCCAACACTCAGGGCTGCTCAGAAATACGCATTATATATGATCTTCTTTCGAGAGATGTTCACTTTCCAATACGATACGACGGATAGAGTTTCATAGTTTTATAAACTCTGTCTGCCGCTCCCAATATCCTGAAAGGGATTTTCATGTTCAATTGGTCTGCCCTGGCCAAGTTCAATGCTATAGCGAAGCGTATTGCATCCTCTATTGGGATATGGCCCGGATCTTCTCCTGAAAGGATACGAGCGGCCTTTACTGCAGTCTGTCCTCCTAAGGCCGGAAAATCTACAGTCACACCGCATAGAAACCCAAATTCTACGAGAAAGTAAGTCATTCCTATTTCCGGTTTTTTGCTGTTCTTCACTGTCCATGTAATTATCTCTGGAAGAACAGCCCTTCCTCCATGGTTCTTATTCAATCCACTCACATTGGGAAAGATGGCGTGTAAATCATCTCTCATATTTGCCTCACGAACATATTTCTTGTAATCAGCGAAAGTCTTTGCTATTCGAGTCTCTATCTCAAGAGGAAATTCAGGGTTTTTTTGCATATGGGAGTTCAGAATTGCACATACACCCTTTCCTGTCGGAGTAGTATCAGTTATGACGAGAATCTTCTTTACATTTGGTTTGATTTCTTTCAGTAATTTGAAGGATGCAATTAAGTGGACGGTTTCCAGAACTCCTGTGATATTGTATCCAGGATGCGTACGGGAGATCATTACATCTACTTCTTTGTCGTATTCCTCAATTGGTCTGTTCATTCCAGAGAAAACAATGGGGTATTCACTTTTCGCCAGAGGCAACATCACATATTTGGCTGCATTATCATCCAAAACCATCACAATATCGGGTTGTACAATCCTGATTGCTGAGATTGCCTCATGTCCTCTCATCCTCATCGCCTCTGGTGTTATATATTTCCTTTTTGTATCCATGTAGAAACGATGAAATTCTATGTCCTGCCCTTCCCTGAAACCCAACTTTTTGAACATTGCAACCGCTCCCATGTCCTGAGGTCTGCCACAGACATTTTCAGGGTCATAGCTGTGGACAATGAAGACTTTCTTTTTGCTTTGTTGTGCATCGAGTGTCATTGTAAAAATGAGAGGAATCATAATGACAAGGATGCAAATTAAAGCTCTTTTCATTTTTTTTAACCTCCAGGATGAAATGAGTGGCCTGTTGTACTCATTTTTCGGCACAAAAAAGGCGTAACTTGAATGTAAACTTGCCCATATGTTGCATAACAGAGTTTTTTTATGGTCTTTTCCGAGATTTTGTGTGAGAAATTCATTTAATAAACTGGACATCATCAATTAAATTGTGATAAATAAGTTGTAGATGGTTATATATAACATAGATGAAACAAAATGAACAATATACTGTTTGTATGCACAGCCAATATCTGCCGAAGCCCTTTCGCTGAGAATGCATTCAAGATGATTCTTCGGGACACGAAAGAGGATGGCATCAAAGTACATTCCGCAGGAGTCAATGCTCTTCCAGGATTTACTCCTCCATCTGAGGCAATTCGGATAGCCAGAGAGTTTGGTGTGGACGTCTCAGAACATACGTCGAGGTCTATTTCCATTGGAATGATCAAAGAAGCAGATATTATACTTGTAATGGATCTATTTCATATTGAGAAAATTCTTAAAATAGAGGGGGAATCCTATAGTAAGTTGAAACTCTTGGGAGGTTACAGTACAACCAGTGGACACACACCAGAAGAGAATGAAATTCCGGATCCATATGGATTTACATCATTCCATTACAGGTCATCATTCAACATTATCCTGGATTGCCTCTATAACCTCTATAAAGAACTTTTCAATAACCCCATCAATAAATAGCTAATGTCCATCCAGAAATGAGATATTTTCTGCAAGGTCAAGGAAGATCATAATTTTAACCACAGGAATATATTGAATATTTTGAGGATAAAAATCTGAGTCTGACGTAGAGATTGCAGAAAATAGACATTTATTGATGGACACGATTTATGCTTCAAATTCCACATGTAATTCATTGGATAGAAACCGTTAATTTTAAACTGAGAACCGTGAACGAATACACAAAAACTACACCTTACAGATCAGTTTGTTGACGGCTGAGTCTAGTCCCTCCAAGGTAAGCTCAAACATAGGAAAAACCCTTCCAATCTTCTTGATTGTGGGATGATACCATTGAGAAGAATCTTCGGGATTCAACCAGACAATGTGGGTGAAATGATCCGATATTCGTTGAAGCCAGACTATCCCAGGCAACTCATTCCTTTCATAGTAGTATATTGCGCCATATTTCATAGTCAACTCTTCACTGGCCATGCAAGCGTCCCCAAGAATGATCACTTTATAATCAGAATCCAGAGTGCGAAGCAGATCCATTGTACATGTGGATTCTTTTCTCTCAATATCTCTATAGATACTGTCATAGATACAGTTGTGAAAATAGAAATATTGAAAGTCTTTAAAGTGAGTGGCCGAATGAGCTGCGCTGAAGAGTCGCTGCAAAGTTTGGTATATGGGCGCATTGACCCACCCACATCCATCAGTAAGAGCAGTTTAACTGTATTCTTTCTGCTTCTTTTCCACATGAATTCCATATCTCCGGCATTTCTGCATGTGTAATCTATAGTTGCATCCAGATCCAGCTCATCCTCCGGCCCGATTCTGCTTAACTTTCGTAATCTCTTTAAAGCGATTTGAAAGTGTCTCACATCGAGAATCACATCGTTTCTGTAATTGCGAAAGCGTCTCTCTTTTGCCACCTGTATCGCAGACCTGTTTCCGGATTGCCCAGCAACCCTTATTCTTTCACTGTTGAGGTCGAAATGGCCAAAAGGTGAGCTTCCTTCCGCACCCCTCCTTGGATCTTCGCCATCATGGTGTTCCTTCTGGTCTTCCACCCTCTGTTGAAAGGTCTTAATCAGATTATTGAACTTCATCCTCTCAAGTTGAGTCACTTCATCT
>JAXHSZ010000280.1:0-3278 GCA_034190725.1 Thermodesulfobacteriota bacterium | reverse complement strand
GATTACGGCAAGAGCCTTACGGAAGTCCGCCACCGTTGTCGCTTTGTCCCGAAGATCCTTTGCTCGCTGAAATTCGGCTTCACTGATAGTAATTGTTCTGGCCATAGCTCACCTCCATGACTAGAATATATCATAGTGTCAACTTGAAAGCAAAATAGAATAATAAGAAGACCTTTCCCCTGTTAATGAGCACCCATCCATAAATGGCTATTTTCCACAATCTCTACGTCAGACTCAGTTGTAGGGGCACGTAGCAACGTGCCCCTACATACCCAATGTATTCCTGCTGTTAAAATCTTCGTCTTCCTTGACCTTGCAAAAAATATCTCATTTCTGGACGGACACTATTTAAAAAAATACCCGTACAATATTTTACCTTACGGGCTGTTACCCAAATAGAAATTCCTCTGAAAAATAAGCTTAAAAACATGACAAGGTGAGTTCTTCATTTATGCTCTTGAAATTCGTGACATGTTAAATTCAGTAAGGATTTTATTCCCTGTCGCTTGGGGTGTCATATTCCAATGTGAGCAAATAATGCCAGGTCTGTTTGTGACGGGAGAGTTAAATATGTAATCAAAACATCATTCATTGTCAATAAAAAACAGATACTGTCAAAAATATGGTGTATAGTATTCAGAAGGCCTTATATCATATTGAAGAGAATACACCCTGTCCACGTTATCCTGTCCGAATGAAATTCAGTGTCAAGGTCAAGCCCCTTAAGAAGAGTCATAAGATCTATCCCCAGAGACTCCAGGGAAGGTCTGGCCTTCTCAGGGGACGGACAAGGTTTGTTCAGTCCGGCATAACAGAATCCGCATAATGCGCAGCTCCCACCAATCAATCCCTGTAACTCAAAAATTCCCTTTTCTTTCATGAAATTCTCCAATTGAAGGATAATTCTATGGAAATCCAACTTCGTTTCCTCGACTTTTTTACGATTTTTCTTTACATTGAACTCTTTGGAGTACTGAAACAGTATACCCTCTGAATAATTTACAAGCATATCCTGCATCTCAGCTATTGAACCTATATGAGGAGGACACATATAATTCTTGCCGTAATTTCCACACTTGTCCTCGATACAAAATGCTCGTATTCTCTCTTCCGGAATGAGTGTTGTAGGATAAAATTCTCGAACCACTTGGATCTCTAGCTCTTTTGCAAATTGCGTCAAATCCTTAATCAAAATTTTTCTGCATTCTCCTTTCATTGGTCTCCATTTTCTCCTACATTTTACTTTTCAAAGGATTGTCCTATTCTGTTTTCCATATTGTATTTTTATTTGGTGAAGACGTAAACATTTTAATATCAAGCTGCCCCCCCGCTAGGGGATTATATATGCATCATTTATGTTTTTATGTCCTGGTTTATGGGTTCCCGGTTCAGGATTTATTTCTTTCCTTGCTCTCAACTGATGTTTCTGCTAAAATTATCTTTTAAAATCACTTCTTAAGTCAGGTTTTCAACTGAAGTGAAGGAGGAATTGCAGTATGAGCATCAGCTCATGTGGAATGATTCCAAATTTTAAAACTCAAAAAAACCAGATGATCTCAAGCCGGCATTTTCCCTTTTTCTTCAATGCATATGGATCACTCTATGGAGAAAACAAGTATAGAATCAGAAAACATAAATAAAAATTCCTTATTTTCATCAAAGAATATTGCCCAATTATTCTTCCTTCCGCTCCTCATCGCATTATTTTTCTTAAGCCTTTATAGTTATCTTCTCTTTCATAGTCTTGCCGAGATATTCAGTATAGTCGTTGCATGTGGTATTTTTGTGATTGCATGGAACTCTCGGAACTTTATTCAGAACAATTATCTCCTATTTATCGGTATTGCATATCTGTCAATTGCCGCTTTAGATCTTCTCCATACCCTGGCGTATTCAGGAATGGGAGTGTTCACAGGATTTGACTCCAACTTACCCACGCAATTATGGATAGCATCGCGATATGTTGAAAGCATTTCTCTTCTCATCGCTCCTTTTTTGCTTGAACGAAAGATCAAACCAAATGCAGTATTTTCAAGCTATATGGTTGTATTCTGTCTTTTAATCCTTTTCATTTTCTATTTTCAAATATTCCCTGAGTGCTATATTGAAGGTGTAGGACTGACCCTATTTAAAAAAATCAGTGAATACATTATCTCTTCATTTCTTCTGGCAGCTGCTTATTTTTTATACAGAAAACGAGAGCGTTTTGATAAAAATGTTTTCCAATTACTGATATTGTCGATTCTTGTGACAATCATTTCTGAATTATGTTTCACATTTTACATTTCTGTCTATGGTCTTTTCAATCTGATCGGACACTTTATGAAGATCATCTCCTTTTATCTTATATACAAAGCAATCATCGAGACAGGTTTTCAAAGGCCATATACACTGCTTTTTAAAGAGTTGAAAGAGAGTAATGATCAACTTGCAAAGGTCCTGGTTAAAGTAAGGCAGTTGAGTGGGTTGCTTCCCATCTGTGCTTCATGCAAGCGAATTCGAGATGACGAAGGCTATTGGAGTGACATCGAAATGTACATTGCGGAACATTCTGAAGCAGAGTTCAGTCATAGTATCTGCCCTGAATGTGCGCGCGAACTGTATCCGAAATACTTCAAGGAAAAGGAATAGACTCTTAAATAATACTCGATTCTTTTTCTCCCTTCCCTTGTGTCCACCTAAAAAACTTCCTGTCCTCTATAAGATTCCATCTCTCAAGCTCTCTCCTTCCTTGAGTTGAATGTGGAATACACTGAAAGTATCTTACCAAACACTAAAAAATGATTGACAAAGAAATATATTGAACATATAATCGTACATAGACGATATTCGATTAGAGGAGAAAAGTAATATGGATTCTACAAAAGAAGAGATCAAACTTCTCGTTAAAGAAAGTTATGCTCAGGCTGCGAAATCATCGCAATGTGAGAGTTCGGGAGGTTGCTGTGGTGGATTTATAGCCCCATCGGAGATATTTGAATTAGGTAAAGCACTCGATTATACTGAGGATCAGCTTGCCATAGGGTTGGGCGAAGCAAACCTCGGCCTCGGATGTGGAAATCCTTTGGCGATGGCAGATTTACAGTGTGGAGAAACCGTTCTTGACCTGGGAAGTGGTGCTGGATATGATGCTTTTCTTGCGGCCAAGAGTATCGGACCCACGATCTATGTGCACGACGGCCCGTTGGATCTGAACTACTGGGCCGCCAGCGCCCTCTTCCTCGAACCGGGCCAGACCTACGAACTGCGTCTGACCCTGACCGACCCCGATGGCGGCG